>VGUP01000006.1 GCA_016874175.1 Gammaproteobacteria bacterium
ATCACGGACACACAGAGCGCCGCCGCCAGGGCGATGTTGATCAGGCTCAGCCATTTGACGCCGACCTCCAAACCCAGCACCACCGAGAGCGTGGTCACGGCAGCAATCGAGACGATCAGCAGGATCTGATTGAGCGGGCTGAATTCGATGCCAAAGAGATAACCCATGCCCGCCAGTGCCTGCTGCGCGCCGAGTCCGAGCGAAGTCGCAAGACCCGCAACCGTCGCGACGATGGCAAGCCCATCCACGATATGCCCAAGCGGACCCCAGACGCGCTCGCCGAAGAGCGGATAAAGGCTGGAGCGAATGGTGAGCGGCAAACCGTGGTTATAAGAGAACAGCGCGAGTGCGACCGCCACCACCGCAAAGATCGACCACGGATGAATGGTCCAATGAAATATCGTCGCTGCCATCGCGAGGTCGGTTGCACCTCTGAGGTCGCCTGCCGTACCGCCCAAGGGCGCGGCACCGGCCGCATCACCCACGGCCGCCAGCGAACTCGAGAAATGCGAGATCGGCTCGGCGACCGAGTAAAACACCATGCCGATGCCCATGCCGGCCGCGAACAGCATCGCGAACCAGGCGATGTTCGAAAACTCGGGGCGCGCATCGGCGCCACCGAGGCGCACGCTGCCATAGGGTGTCACCATCAAGAAAATGCAGAACAGCACGAAGAAATTGGCCAGCGAGGCCATCAGCCAGCCCGCTTCGCGGGTGATGAACCCGAGCGCCGCGTCAAAGATTCCGGCGGCAGGCTTCGGGAAAGCGATGACGAGCGCGACGATGAGCACAATGACGGCCGCCGCGACCGGAAATACCACCCGGTGCACATCGAAGCCGCGCCACCGCCGGTTGTGTTCGCCGATCCGATGCTCGCTGCGATAACTCGCCATGTGGATGTCAGCCCTGCCTGTCCTGACTACGCTGATCTTCGAGCAGCATCTCTACGCCCTTCTCGGCCACCATCACCGTCGGCGCATTGGTATTGCCTGAGGTGACGGTCGGAAAGACCGAGGTATCGATGATGCGCAAGCCCTGGAGCCCGTGGACCCGCAAACGCGAATCGACCACGGACTCGCGCGGATCAACGCCCATGCGGCAGGTACAGGTTGGGTGGTAGACGGTGTCGGCGCGTCGACGGAAGTCGTCGAGCAGTTCGTCATCGCTGACCACCTTGGGACCCGGGTAGAGTTCTTCGGTGATGATGTCGGCAAGCGGTCGTGTAGCGGCAATTTGGCGCAGCAGACGACAGCCCATCCGCGCTTCCTCGAGATCGCGCTCGGTGGACAAATAATTCGGCTTGATGCTCGGCGCCACGCGCGGATCGATGGAACTGACACGCAACTCACCGCGACTCGTGGGCCGGCAGGAATTGAACGAAATAAGAAACGCCGAGAATGGATCGGGATTGAGAATCTTACGATCGGACAGCGGTGTGCGCGTGTAGCTCACGGGATTGAAGTAGAGCTGCAAGTTGGGCACAGGCTGCGCAGGGTCGCTGCGGATGAACCCCCCGCCGGAGTTCACGCTCATGGCGAGCGGGCCACGGCGCGTCAGGACATAACGCAAGGCCGCACGCACCTTGCCGAAGAAAGGCCCGAGTTGATCATTGAGCGTCGGCACGGTCGAGCCATAGAAATAGCTGACGGCGAGATGATCTTGCAAATTACGACCCACCGCAGGACTGTCCTGCAGCGTATTGATTCCGAGGGCCTGCAGCCGCGCGCCATCCCCCACCCCCGACAGCTGCAGCAACTGCGGCGTGTTGATGGCACCCGCAGACAGCACCACCTGCCGCCGCGCAGTCACCTCGACTTCGCGATTTTCTTGCAGGTAGCACACGCCGACCGCACGCTTATCTTTGAACAGGATACGCGAGGCAAGCACGCGCTTGCGTACGGTGAGATTGCTGCGGTGGCGAGCGCGCCGCAAATGCTCGTTGGCACTAGAAGAGCGCAGGCCGTTACGGGTGTTGATCTGATAAATGCCGACGCCCTCGCCCTGCGCGCCGTTGAAATCGGGCGTGCGCGCAAAACCGAGCGCCTCGCAGGCGGCCAGGTAGCGATCGCAGAGCGGGTGCACATCGCGCGACACGTCACTGACGTGAATCGGACCGCCGCGCCCGTGATACGCAGGGTCGCCGTCATCATGATCTTCGGCGCGGATGAAATACGGCAGCACGTCGTCGTAGCCCCAACCGGAGTTACCGAGATCACGCCAGTCGTCGAAGTCGTGACGCAGGCCGCGCATGTAAACCATGGCGTTGATCGAACCCGAGCCACCCAAAACCTTGCCGCGCGGCCAGAAACTGCGTCGACCGTTGAGTCCGGCATCGGGCTCGGTCTCGTACAGCCAATTCACGCTTTTGGCGAACAACAAACGCGCGTAACCGATCGGCAGCTGAACATAGGGCCGCAGATCGCTGCCGCCGGCTTCGAGCAACATCACACTTGCATCGGTATTGAGCGCGAGCCGGCTGGCTACCACACAACCTGCGGTGCCACCGCCCACGACGATGTAGTCAAAAGTTTCCTGCGTCATCAAGCTTCCCGCGTCATCGCCAATCTCAGCCCACCGACGGCTGCTGTGTCATCTCGAGATGCAGCATCTGCCCTCGATAAGGATTGGCCCGCGCAACCTCCTCGTTGAGCTCGACCCCCAACCCGGGCTCGCGCGAGGGAATGACATAGCCGTCTTGCCAAGTAATCGGCTTGCGCAAAATGTCGGCATGGAACCCCTGCCAACGCTCGATACCCTCGAGGATCAAAAAATTCGGGCTGCAGGTGGCAAGCTGAATATTCGCCGCGCCAACGATCGGCCCACAATAAAGATGCGGCGCAATCTGCACGTGCTGTGCCTCGGCCATCCCCGCGATTTTTTTGGCCTCGAGCAGACCGCCGACGCGACCGAGATTCATCTGCAGGATCGCCGCCGCCCCAGCGCGCAGTACCCGCGCGAAATCGTATTTGGTGGTCAGCCGCTCGCCGGCTGCGATCGGAATGCTGGTCGCCCGCGCAACCACCGCCATTTCTTCGGGCGAATCGGGCGGCACGGGCTCTTCAAACCAGAGCGGGTCGGCAAACTCGAGGCGCTTGGCGAGGCGGATCGCGCCCGCGGCGGTCATCTGCCCGTGCGTACCGAAAAGCAAGTCCATCTTGCTGCCGACCGCCTCGCGAATCAGGCGCACGAACCGTTCGCTGCGATCGAGTTCGTGCAAAGAGAGCTGCCGCCCATCAAAAGCTGTGTAGGGACCCGCCGGATCGAATTTGATCGCCGTGAAACCCTGCTGCAGGTACTCGACCGCGCGCTCGGCTGAGCGCTCGGCGTTGTGGTAGATCGAGTCGTTTTCGCTCGCCGTCGGGTAGATGTAGGTGTAGGTGCGGATCTTCTCGTGCACCCGCCCACCGAGCAGTTGATAGACCGGCTGCCCCGCCGCTTTGCCGATGATGTCCCAGCAAGCCATCTCGAGCGCGCTCAGCACGCCCATGAGCGTCAGGTCAGGATGCTGCGTGAAGCCGCTCGAATACACGCGACGCCACATGGTCTCGATCGAGTGCGGATCTTGCTCCGCCATGTAGCGCGCGAAGACATCTTCGAGCATGCGCGCCACGAGATCGGGATGAAACGGTACACAATAGGCCTCACCCACGCCCGAGACGCCGTCATTGGTCGTGAGCTTCACGAACACGAAATAGCGGCCACCGAAAGCCGGCGGCGGATTGCCGACGACGAAGGTCTCGATATCTTTGAGAATCATGCTGCGTAGAATCCGTTGATCGACTTGAGCTCGAGAAACTCAAGCAAACCGTAGGCACCGCACTCGCGTCCGTTGCCCGACTGCTTGAAACCGCCGAAAGGCTCGGCATAGCCTTGCGAAGCGCCGTTGACGTGCACACTTCCCGCGCGCAGCCGGCGCGCGACTGCGCGCCCCTTGTCGAGATCGCCCGTGTGCAGGTAGGCCGCAAGCCCATAGGGGGTGTCGTTGGCGATGGCGACGGCCTCTTCCAGGCTCGTGAACGGAATCATCGCCAGCACCGGCCCAAAGATTTCCTCGCGGGCGATACGCATCTGATTATTGACATCGGCAAACACCGTGGGCTTGACGAAAAATCCGCGCTCAAACCCGACCGGGCGCCCCGGGCCGCCAGTGACGAGGCGCGCGCCTTCATCGATACCGATCTGCATGTAGGCTTGCACACGCTCGAACTGGATGCGCGACGCGAGCGGTCCGATGTGACGACCGCTTTGCTGCGGGTCACCGACCTTGGTAGCTTCGGCGATGCGCTTGACGATCGCCACAGCCTGCTCGTACACGCTGGCCTCGACCAACATGCGTGTCGGCGCATTGCATGATTGCCCGGTGTTGTAGAAACAGCGACGTACCGAATTGGCGAGCGCACGTTCGAGATCAGCATCGGCAAAAATCAAATTGGGCGACTTGCCACCGAGTTCTTGTGCGACGCGCTTGACGGTATCTGCTGCGGTTTTTGCGACATCGATACCCGCACGAGTGGAACCCGTGAACGACATCATCTCGATCTCCGGATGCGCACTCAGCGCGTGGCCGATCGCAGGACCCGTGCCGTGCACCATGTTGAATACGCCGCTCGGCAGACCTGCTTCGTCAATGAATTCGGCCGTGAGCTGCGCCGAGAGCGGCGCCTGTTCGCTGGGCTTGAGCACCATGGTGCAGCCGGCGGCGAGCGCGGGCGCCACTTTGGCCACGATTTGGTTGATGGGCCAGTTCCAGGGCGTTACCAGACCGCAGACGCCGACGGGTTCGCGTACCACGTTCGAGCCATTCAAGCGGGTTTCCCAATCGAGCTGCTGCGCAGCGACGATGGTGGCTTCGATGTGATCAGGACCGCAGGCCGCCTGCGCTTCGCGCGACATGTCGCGTGGCGCGCCCATCTCGGCAGTGATGGCATCCGCCATTTCTTCTAAGCGCCGCACGAACACGGCCTTGAGGCGGCGCAGCGCCTCGAGGCGCTCGGCAAGTGGCGTCATCGACCAAGTCGGAAAAGCGCGCGCGGCGGCGGCCACGGCGAGATCGACATCCGCCGCTGAACCCATGCGGATCTCGGCGACCTGCGCTTCATCGGCTGGATTGATGACGGCAAAAGTAGCGCCGGGCTGGACGGGCGCAACCCAGCGACCGGCGATGTAATGCTGCAATATCTTCATGAATCAGGACCCCGTGGTTGGTGTAGCTATACTGCCAGAGCGCAACGAAACGCGCGGCCCGTAGCGTGGAGCGAACGACGCAATGCAAATTATCAAAACCAGATCTTTGCTGATGACCGGGCTCATGGCGATCTCGCTGTGTGCCGCCTCGCTGGCCGATGACCGCACGCCACTGCCCCGCGCAAAACCCGAGTCCGTAGGGATGTCATCGACGCGACTCGCCGCCATAGGCGAGTTTTTCCGGCGCGAGGCAGAGCGCGGCGCGGCGGGCGGCTACACGATACTCGTCGCCCGCGACGGCAAGCTCGTTTACTCGGCTGCGGTCGGCCTGCGCGATCGCGAGAACGCTGTGCCGATGTCACTCGACACGCGTTTTCGAATTTTCAGCATGAGTAAACCCGTGACTTCGGTGGCCGTGCTGATGCTCTACGAAGAGGGCAAATTACAGCTCGACGACCCGGTATCGCGTTTCCTGCCGGCCTTCGCCGATATGCGCGTGTTCACGGGTGTGGATGCTGCGGGCAACATCCAGACCGAGCCCGCACGCGAACCGATCACCATTCGGCATCTGCTCACGCATACCGGCGGCTTCGGCTATGGCGCCGGCTACGATCGAAATTCGCCGCTTGGTCCGCTCTGGGCGGGGGTCAATCTCGGCGGCGAGGTCACGAGCGAAGAAAAAATCCGCAAGCTCGCCGCGCTGCCTCTCTATTTTCAGCCTGGCACGCAGTGGCGCTATAGCTATGCGACCGACGTCCTCGGGTATCTCGTCGAAGTGGTCTCGGGCGTGCCTTTTGCGGAATTTTTGCAGACGCGTCTCTTCGATCCGCTCGGTATGTCGCATACCAGTTTTTATTTGGCGCCATCGGAGCTGAAGCTCATGGCCACGGTGTATCGGCGCGTGGCAAGCGACGGCGGCAAAGCCGGTAAACTCGAGCGGGTCGATGGTCCGTTCGCCACGCCGCCCACCTCACCGCCCGCACTGCCCTCGGGGGGCGGCGGTCTGATCTCGACCGCCGGCGATTACCTGCGCTTTGCGCAGATGCTCGCCAACGGCGGCCAATTTGCCGGCCGCCAATACCTTGCGCCGTCAACGGTCGAACTGATGACGAGCCAACAAGTCGCCGATGATGCGCAGGCCAAAGCCTATGGCGAAAAATGGCGCGGTCTCGGATTTGGTCTTGGCGTGTCGCCCGTCATCGATTTTCGCCGTATGCCGCAGGCGAATCGCAATGGTGATTACACCTGGCCGGGCGTACTCGGCACCAACTGGATGGTGAGCCCGAGCACCGGCGTGGTCGCCGTGGTGCTCACGCAAGTGGTGCGTGGCGCCGACGGTCTGCCGAATCGCACATACCAAGACATGCACAATCAGGTCTATCAGGCGATCCTCGACCTTGATCGGCGTTAAATCCGCAACCGAGCGGAGCGCAATATTTTCTTGAACGGCGTAAAGCCGTGCGTGGATGTCGTATTTTTACCTCATCGATTTCATACGATAGGTGTGAACCCGCGCGTCGGTTTCGAAGAGCACGTGCACGGCACCTTGTTAATCGCGCAGACCTCGTTCTATCCTTGCGTTGAGAAGGTTTCTGCGTCGGCCCCCACGTCGTCGCCGAAACCCGAACGTGGGGAAACTCAATCAAACAGCGCTACCGCTGTGTTGCCAAGGGGGAGACACCGTGAACAAAAAGATTTCGGCGGCCGTATTCGCCGCCCTCGCCTCGCAAGGCCAGAACGCCACCGCCCAAACCAGCGGCGGCGAAGATAGCCGGGGGCTCGATGAAATCGTCGTGACGGCCCAGCGCCGCAATGAAAACATTCAGGACGTGCCGATCACGGTGCAGGCCCTGACCACCGAAACGCTCGAAAACCTCAAAGTTTCGACGATCGATGAATTCGTGAAATTCCTGCCCAACGTGCAGGCGTCGTCGGCGGGTCCGACCCACGGCAACTTCTCTATTCGCGGTCTCAGCATCGGCGCCGCTGTTCTGCAAGGCGGCGGCACTGTGGGTCAATGGCCAACCGTCGGCCTCTACCTCGACGACCAGGCGGTACAGCTTCCCGGCCGTAACCTCGACGTCTACGCAGCCGACCTTGAGCGAATTGAGGTGCTGGAAGGCCCGCAGGGCACGCTGTTCGGTGCGGGCGCGCAAGCCGGCGTCGTTCGCTACATCACGAACAAGCCGAAGCAGGGTATCACTGAGTCGTACTTCCGTGCGGGTTACTCGACCACCGCGGGGGGCGACGAGAGCTCAAACGTACAGGGCGTGCTGAATCTACCCGTGTCCGACAAAATGGCTGTTCGCCTCGTTGCCTATAACGACTCGCGCGGAGGCTACATCGATAACGTACCCTCGACCTTCACGCGTCGCACGACGGATACTGCATTCAGGGTGCTCACCGGTGGTCGTGTACCAACAGATTCTGTGGCTATCGACAACTTTAAAATTGTCCGGGATAACATCAATCCCGTGACTTTTAAAGGCGCTCGGCTCGGGGTGTCCTATGATTTAAACGACAGTTGGAATGTGCTCGTCGCACAGAGCTTCCAAGATATTGACAGCAGCGGCGTGTTCTATGAAATGCCCTTTGGCTCAGATTGCCCAGATCCGAAAAGGGAAGCCACCTGCACCCAAGGTGGTCCACAAAATGCCGCTGTTCGCGGCAAACCTCTGGGTCGCTATCAAGTCACGCTGTTCAACGACAGTATTACCAAAGACAGCTATAGCAACACGGCCATCACCGTCACCGGGAGGGTGGGAGAGTTAGATCTCGTGTACTCGGGCTCGAGATTGAGCCGGGACAACTTCATCCAAGGCGACTACACCAACTACGCACGTGGCCTTTATGGCGTTTACTACCAGTGCACGGGTTACTCTGGTGCATCGGTTGATAAGTGCTACACGCCTTCGTCGATTTGGCAGGACACTATTAATAACACCAACGTTAGTCACGAACTGCGTCTTAGCACGCCGTCCGACTGGAACGTCGCCGCCATCGCCGGCGTTTTCTACGAAGAGCGCAAACTCAACGACGATACCGAGTGGCTATATAAGTCGGTGCCTGAGTGCACCATCGGCGGCCCAAAAAGCTGCTTCTTTGCTCTCAACCCCGGCGCCACGCCAAAGTTTGCAAATGCGTCATTCAATAATCCGGGTCTGCGTAATTCGTCGACGGGGTTCTTCAATGATTTCAAGCGCACATATGAACAGAAGGCGGCGTTCCTCTCGGTCGACTGGAAGCTGACCGACTCCGTGACCGTGACGGCGGGCACCCGCTACTTTGACGGCTACAACCAGATGCTAGGCGGTAACGTGGGCAGCTTTTTTTGTAAACAGTACGGCACCGGACTCTCCGATAAGACCGGTATCTGTACGGGTCCCGCCAATGGGTCTGCGCCCTACGGGACTAACGTTAACAATCAGGCTATCAACAGCTTCACCGATAAGGGCTTTCGAAGTCGCGTCAACGTGAGCTGGAGGATGTCGGATGACCTCTTGCTCTACGCCACGTGGTCGGAGGGCTTCCGTCCGGGCGGGTTTAATCGGGGCTCTAGCGCCGTGCTGCAGTCGGTCGATCGTAGCTCTGGAGTAGCGAAGGCTGGTACTGCCAGACAGTTCCAGATTCCGCTGTTCTTCAAGTCGGACGATCTCGTGAACTACGAGCTCGGTTGGAAGAGCACGATCATGGAAAATCGGGTGGTCTTCAATGGGGCGGTTTACCAGGTAAAGTGGGAAAATGCTCAGTCAGGTATTTTTGCTCCGCAAGCGGGCTTCGGTAACCTGACGGTGAGCGTCAACGGTCCGAGCTACGAGACCAAGGGCATCCAGATGAGTCTGAGCGCCCGCGTCTCCGAGGCTCTGACGATCGAAGGTGCAGCCTCGTACAACAAGGCTGAACTCACCAATAACCCGCAGTTCATCAACAACATCGCAGGCACTCCGGGCTTCGGCAAGCCGATTACCGAGTCTTGGGTCGGTGGGCCGGTGTCGGTGGCGAACGTGTTCGGTGTCGAGGGGGACCCGGCGGCGAATGCACCGAAGATCCAGGGCAACGTCCGCTCGCGTTACGAGTGGAGCGCGAACGAGTACGACTACTACTGGCAGCTCGGTCTCGTGTACATGGATGATCGTCGATCCGCAGCGAACCGCTTACAGACCTTTCAGCTGAAGTCCTACACTGATGTAAGCCTGTCAGCCGGTGTCGCCAGAGATAAATGGACAGCGGAGTTGGTCGTGAGCAACCTCACGGATCGTCGTGAGGCGGACTTCGCCTCAAGCTCGCAGTTCGTCGAGACGCGTAACCCGCCGCGTCCGCGCACGATTGGCGTGCAGTTCGGCTACAACTTCGGCGAGTAATGCTCGGCCAACCCAAGGCGGCGGATCGGCAACGGTCCGCCGCTTTTTTTTACTGCGTGCTTTGACCAACGAAACCACCACAGTCCTTCCCGACCTCGAAAATATTCTGCCTGTGCTGCGGCAGTCGCTGGGGCGTGGCCGATATGCCGAGGTTCTGCAGGTGGCCGATGCCTACCTAGGCGGGCATCTTGGGCATCGCGAGCTGCTTTATCTCGTCGCGGTCGCGCAGCGCATGCTGCAGCGTATTCCCGAGGCCTTGGGCACCCTCGCCACGCTGCAATCCTTTCATCCCAAGTACTCGCGGCTCTTTCAGGAGCGTGGGCACTGTCATGTGTTCACACGCGATGCGGCGAAAGCCGTCGAGGCTTTCGAATGGGCCATTCGCTACAACCCGGCGCTGCCTGCGAGCTGGCAGGCACTGGAGAAGCTCTATCGCATCGTGGGTCGAACCCAGGACGCAGCCAATGCGGCAGGACACGTGGCCAAGCTCGCGAACCTGCCGGCTGAGGTCGTCGCCGCGCGCAGCATGGTGGCCGATGGCGAGTTCAAGGATGCCGAGCGCACCACACGCGCCTACCTCGCTACCCATCCGGACGATGTCGAGGCCCTGAGGGTGCTGTCGATGATCGCTCGCCATTTCGAATACAACACCGATGCCGAGGTGCTGCTCGACAAGCTGCTCGCCAAGTCCCCCACCTACAACTCGGCGCGCTACGACCTCGTGCTCACGCTCGTCGATCTGCACAAACATCAGCGAGCTCGCGAGCAGGCCGAGATTTTATTGGCTGCCGAGTCGCGCAACCCAGGCGTCCGTGTCACCTATGCAGGGATCCTCATGGCACTCGGGCAGGTCAATGAGTCGATCGAGCGCTATCAGCAGCTACTCAAAGAAATGCCGCGAGATTCCGAGCTGCACCAGTCACTCGGTCACGCCCTCAAGACCACCGGCGAGGCCGCCAAAGCCATCGAGTGCTATCGGCGAGCCGTCGAAATACGTCCCGATTTCGGCGAGGCTTACTGGAGTCTGGCCAATCTCAAAACCTACCGGTTTCCCGAGACTGAACTCGAGCGTATGCGCCACTACGAGGCGCAGCCCTATCTGCAGCAAACCGACCGGTACCACTTGTGTTTTGCTCTCGGCAAGGCGCTCGAAGATCGTGGCGAGCATTCCGAATCCTTCACTTATTACGAACGTGGTAACGCGCTCAAAAAAGAAGGCAGCCTGTACCGCGCCGCGGCCCAGGAGCGCGCGGTGCGCAGGCAAATGGAGATCTGCACCCCCGAATTCTTTGCCGAGCGACGCGGCTGGGGCTACCCCAACGCTTCGCCGATCTTCGTGCTGGGTCTGCCGCGCGCGGGCTCGACGCTGCTCGAGCAAATTCTTGCCTCGCACTCGCAGGTCGAGGGCACGATGGAGCTTGCGAATATTCCGCGGCTCGTGGGTTCGCTAGGTAGTGGCGATAAATTCGGCGACACGCATTACCCGGGTGTGCTCACGGACCTCACGGTCGAGCAATGTCGTGAGTTTGGCGAGGCCTATATTCGTGACACGCAGGTGTACCGCAGCGGCGCGCCGTTCTTCATCGACAAGATGCCGAACAACTTTCGCAACATCGCGCTCATCCAGCTGATTTTGCCGAATGCCAAAGTCATCGACGCGCGGCGCGATGCCATGGATTGCTGCTTCAGCAATTTCAAACAGCTCTATGCGAACGGGCATCCGTTCTCGTACAACCTCGAGGATATCGGCCGGTATTACCGTGCTTACGTCGAGCTGATGAGCCATTGGGACAGGGTGCTGCCCGGGCGGGTGCTCTGCGTGTACCACGAAGAGGTGCTTGACGATCTCGAGAGCAGCGTACGTCGCATCCTCGATTATTGCGGCCTGCCCTTCGAGCAAGGCTGCATCGAGTTCCACCGCAATGAGCGGCGCGTACACACCGCGAGTGCCGAGCAAGTGCGACGGCCCATCAATCGCGATGGCGTCGGTCAGTGGCGCCCGTACGAGCCGTGGCTGGGGCCACTCAAAGAAGTGTTAGGCCCCCTCGCCCGCTGATCAGTGCGTCGCCTTGATGCGCTCGAAATCGAGCACCCGATCGTCCGGCGATGAGTTGATGGCGGCCACCCGCTCGCGGTGGGCGTACAGCAGATAGCCGATGCAGGCGAGGTAAATGCCCACCACCACGCTGCCGATCCACTGAATACGCAGCCACTGCGTCTGGAACATCACCGCGAGCGCAAACAATAGCGCGACATTCATGGTGATATGTCGCCAGCGCCCCAGTCGACTGACCGTCAGGCCCAAGTTGTCGGTGTAGAGCCTAATCAGACTGTCGAGCGAATTGATCACGAATACGCTACCGACCACGATCATCGAGAGATTGACCAGACCCGAGGTGTCGATGGCATGCAGGTGATAGTGATAAAGCAACGCAAACCAGACTGCGATCGGAATGGACGGAATCGTCAACAACGCGAGCAGCAGCTGCCAAGTGCGCAAGCCGCCGACGAAGCGCGAAGTGAATTGCCCAATCATGATCGACCAAGCGAACCACCAGAAAAGATAAAACTCGTGGTAATCGTTCATCGGCAGAACGAAGCGGTCCAAGTGGGTGAAATATTCGTTGACGCCACTCAAGGTGCGACCGAGGGTTGTGGGCCCGATATCAGCGTGCACGGCAAGTCCAACGATCAGCGCGAGGAACATCCAAACGGACGCCAAGCTGAGCAGACGTAAATATTTGATGTCGGTGGCGGTCACCGCAGAGGCCAGAATCACCAGCAGGGTGATCACATAAAATGGACCAATGACGTTTTTGCCATCTCCCATTTCCGGGATGTAGCTCGGCAGATTCGCCAGAAAAAGTGACGCAGTGAATGCACAGGTGCCCATGATCACGACATTATTGAGGATCCGCACCAGCGGGATCTCGAAGAAACGTACACGCGGTTCGATGACGCAAAAATAGAAACTGGTCAGAAAATAAAAGGACCAAATGAGAAAACCCCAGAAGCCGAACTCGATGGCCAGCGGGTTGGCAAACGCGTACTCGGGGTTGGCTCCGGTATCCGCATAAATCGGAAACTCGGTCAGCGGCAGCATGATGAGCCCCACGTCCAGACCGGACGTGAAGAGAATGGAGATCAGCGTGAATAACGGCACCGGGGTCTCGCCGATACAGCGGACATTCCCCCACTTCCAGAGGCAGAAAGCGGCCAAGAAGAGCACCAGCAACACGCCAACCGAGATGATGATCGTCAGCACCGCCCACCCCGCACTCGACCGCCCCCACTGACTATTAACCCTACCACGACCGCAACTCGCCGAAAGCCGCTATGATCGAGCCGGTCATATTCGGGGGATTGCATCGTGCAAGAAAACGATAAAACCGGGTCGACCGCCTCGCCGTTCACACGTTGGTACGTGTTACTCGTGATGGTGGGCGTCTATTCGCTCAGCATCGCGGACCGCTATGTCATATCCACCCTGCTCGAGCCGATCCGGCTTGAACTGCAACTCACCGACTCCGGAATCGCCTTCCTCACCGGTGTGTCGCTCGCGCTGTTTTATGTGCTGTTCGGTTTCCCGATGTCCTGGCTCATCGACCGCTATAGCCGACGAAATATCATCGCGCTCTCGGTCATCGCCTGGTCGGCCATGACCACATTCTGCGGTCTTGCACAAAATTACTGGCAGCTGCTGATCTCGCGCATCGGTGTCGGGGTGGGTGAAGCCGGCGGGACACCCGGCGCAAGCTCGATTCTCTCCGACTACTTCCCGGCCTCGCAGCGACCCATGGCTCTCACCGTGTTCGCGCTCGGCGCATCTATCGGCGCCTGGGTCGGCGCCGACGTCGCCGGACAACTCGCCGACCTTTACGGCTGGCGTTCAGTATTTCTTTGGCTCGGCATTCCGGGTGTCATCTTTGGTCTGCTGATTTTCTTCACCATCCGCGAACCGCGTCGCGGGCAGCTCGATCTCAAGGCGGCCGAACAAGCGCCGGACTTCATGACCACGATGCGTTATCTGTGGACGCAGCGCTCGGCGGTGCACGTGATGATCGGCAGCGCGCTCACCGCGCTTTGGGGTTGGGGACTCATTTGGTGGACGCCAACCTTCTTGATGCGCAATTTCGGTCTCACGGCGGGCGAAGCCGGCACCTTGACCGGACCCATGCATCTGATCGGCGGCAGCCTCGCCACAGTGTTCACCGCCTGGCTCGTTGCGCGTCCCTCCATGGCCGACCCGCGACGCGTCGTCTGGCTGATGGGCGCGGTCATCGGCGTGGCCTCGGTAGTGTCGTGGTTCATCTACACCAGCCACTCGCTGGCCACCACCGAGATCTTGTTCTGGCTTTTCATCCCATCGATTTATTTCTATATCGGACCCTGCTTCGGTCTGCTGAACAATCTCGCCGAACCGCGCATGCGAGCCATCTTCTGCGCGTCGACCTTGTTCGTCGCCAATGTGGGTAATCTCATCATCGCGCCGCAACTCGTCGGCTGGCTGAGTGACTCGTACATCGCCGATGGCATGAACAACGCCGCATCCCTGCGCACCGCGATGCTGTGGCTGGTGCCCACGGGCCTCTGGGCCACCTTCCATTATTTTTGGTCAGCACGGCAAATCGTCAGCGATCAAGTTCGGGCTACGGGTATCGATCCGGCGGCCGAGGCGCGTACATGACGCGGTGGTCGGTGGCTCTGCGCGCGGCGCTCTGGGCCGGCCTGCTGAGCTGCGGCGCATCGATCGCGAATGCAGCCGGCGGTACGCTGCGCATCATCACTTGGGCCGATTATGTGCCCGCTGATGTAGCCGCACAGTTCACCAAAGAAACCGGCATCAAGGTCGAGGTTGCGCTCTCCAACAACGAAGAGCTAATCTCCAAGCTGCGCGCGACGCGTGGCGCCGGCTTCGATCTCGCCCAGCCCTCGCAAGATCGCATCCTCGGGCCCCAACAAGAATTCGGCATCTACAAGCCGATCGACCTTGCCAAGGTTCAGGTCGATCGTATTCAACCCGACCTGCTCGCGACGGTGCGTCGTAATGCCACGATCGGCGGTCGTCTCTACGCCCTGCCCTATGTTTGGGGTGCCGAGGGCTTGGTGGTCAACACCAAGCGCACGCAGATCAATGATTATCTCGATCTCTGCCATGCCGATCTGCGCAGCCGTACCTCGGTGCGCTTGCGTCGCCCGACCTTGATGGCCTTCGCCTTCGCGATGGACAAAGATCCGTTCGCGCTCTACGGCGACACCAAAGCCTATACCGCACTGATGGAACAAGTCGGTGCGCGACTCATCGCCTGCAAGGCCAACTTCCGCTTCTTTTTCGATAATCGCGATCAACTTCTGAACGGCATGCGCTCGGGCGAACTGCATGCCGCGATGATGTGGGACTCGGGCGGTTGGAGACTCAACCGCGAAAATCCGGACATCAAATTCATTGCGCCAAAATCGGGTGCGCTCGGCTGGCTCGACACTTACGCCCTGCCTGCGCGCGGCAAGAACGAAGCGGCCGCCTACGCCTGGATCAACTTCACCCTGCGACCCGAGATCGCGGCGCGTATCGCCAAAGCCATCGGTAATTTCTCGGCCGCCAAGGGCGCCGACCAACTCACCGATCCCGTGCTGCGCGCGCAGTTCGCGGCAAGCTTCCCGGAAGGCTTCAAGAGCGTACGCTGGTATCCGGCGATTCCGCCTGGTCTCGAAGAAATCGAGGGCCGCATACTCGATCGCGTCAAGGCAGCCAAATAAATCGCGGCTTGCATGACGACGTTCGATCTCGAAGCCAAGGCTCTCAGCAAGCGCTTCGCCACGCACACCGCGGTCGATGCGCTGTCGTTCGGCGTCGAACGCGGCAGCTTTTTCTCGATCCTCGGCCCCTCGGGCTGTGGCAAAACCACCCTGCTACGCATGGTCGCGGGGTTCATCGAACCTGACGGCGGCGATGTCGAAATCGGCGGCCGCAGCATGTGCGGCGTGCCACCCAATCGCCGACCTGTGAACATGGTGTTCCAGCAGCTCGCGCTGTTTCCGATGATGTCGGTGGGCGAAAACGTCGCCTATGGCCTCGCGAGGCGCGGCGTGGCGCGCGCGGATCGTGAGCGCAAGGCAGCCGAGATGCTCGACCGTGTCGGCCTGCCAGGCTTAGCCGCGAAGCGGGTTGATCAGCTCTCGGGCGGACAACGACAGCGCGTGGCCATCGCGCGCAGTCTCGTGCTCAAACCTACGCTGTTGCTGCTCGACGAACCGCTCGGTGCGCTCGATCTCAAACTGCGCGAGCGTATGAAGATCGAGCTCAAACAATTGCAGGCGGCGTTCGGCACCACCTTTGTCTACATCACCCACGATCAATCCGAGGCGCTGGTGCTCTCTGATCGCGTGGCCGTCATGAATAGCGGCCGCTTTGAACAGGTCGGCACGCCGCAGGAACTGTATTACTCCCCGGCAACGCCCTTCGTCGCGGGTTTTGTCGGCGCCAACAATCGCATCGATGGCCAGGTGTCCGCGATCGATGGCGACCTTGTAGAGATTCGTTCCGCAGCAGGCTGGACCGTGAAAGCCCGTCGGCATGGCACGCTCAAGCCGGGGGATGCCGCAACGATCTTCGTTCGCCCCGAGGTCGCCGTGCTCGGTCGCTCGACGGCCGACCTTGCGCTCGCGGAACCGGCGGCGGTGCATCAAGGCACGGTCGAGAGCCTGCTCTTCGATGGCGCAAATTCTGCGGTGCTGCTGCGCGAGCAGGCGAGTCGCTGCGAATTCCGTGTGGCCCTGCCGCAAACGGGACGCTATGCCGATCTGAAAGTGAACGAACCCGTGTTCTTCAGCTTCGCTGCGGACCGTGCCGTGTGCTTTGGCGTCGGGTCGTCCCATGGCTAAGGCCACGGCCAGCGCCTCGCAGCGACTTATTCTTTGGTTGCTGCTGGCGCCGGCGCTGCTCTGGCTCTTCGGGCTGATCCTGTTGCCGCATCTTGATCTCGCCCTGCTGTCGCTACGCGAACGCACCGGCCCGGGCGAATATGCCTTCGGGCTGGCGCAATACCGGACTTTTTTCACCGAACCCCTGTACTGGGATGTGTTCGTGCGTACGGCAACGATCTCGCTGATCGCCACGGCGCTCACGCTGTTACTCGCCTTCCCCATCGCCTGGACCATCGCCAAGCTCACCCGTGGTCGCCTGAGCACACTGCTCTTTGCCGTCTGCCTGATTCCTTTTTGGGTCAGCGAAACCGTGCGCACGCTCGGCTGGATGATTCTGCTGCGCGAAACCGGCGTCATCCCCGGCCTGCTGGTGACGCTCGGCATCACCGAAGTGCCGATCGAAATGCTTTATCGCGATCCGACTATCCTGGTCGGCCTTGTCTACACCTCGCTCCTCTTCATGGTGGTACCGCTCTACGGCAGTCTCGAGAGTCTCGATGATTCTTTGATCGAGGCGGCTTATGACCTGGGTGGTAACGGCTGGACCGTATTGCGCACCGTGGTGATCCCGCACGCCTCGCCCGGCATCACCGCCGGCTGCATCGTGGTGTTCATGCTGACGCTCGGCAATTATCTGACGGCCTCGCTGCTCGGCGGCAAGAACTCGCTGTGGTTTACCGAGCAGATCTATACACAGTTCATCACCCGCTTCAATTGGGAGCAAGGTGCGGCATTTGGCTTCTTGCTGCTGCTGCTCTCCAGCGTGATGGTCTGGACGGGTTTACGCCTCAGCGGACAAAGATTTTCGGACGTCATGAGTCGGACCTGATGAGTCGCAACCGATGAGTCGCAGCTAATGGCCCGCCCATGATCCCCTCACTCCCCCGCCCACTTTGGCTACGCGCTGCCACGATATTTTTTGTCCTGGGGTTTCTGGTGTTGCTGTTCATGCCGCTCGTGACCGTGGCGGTATTTGCCTTCAACGATGCGCCCTATCCCGCACCCCCTTGGCAAGGCTTCACGCTCGACTGGTTCACCGGCAACGAAGCACACGGGCGTACCGGGCTCTTCAGCGACGAGGAATTGCTCGGCAGTATTCTCATCAGCATGTTGGTTGCGACTTGGGTCACGGTGCTCTCGGTGACCATTGGCACCACGAATGCATTTTTGATGGAGCGCATGAGCTTTCGTGGTCAGGGCGTGCTCGCGCTCTTGATGCTGGTCCCACTCGTCATTCCGGGCGTCATCCTCGGTATTTCGATTTTGGCCTTTGCGAGCCGCGTGGCCGATCTGCTGGGTAATCTCATGGGCTGGGAAGCCGAGTTCCTGCGGCCGGGCCTGCCCCTCGTGGTGCTCGGACAGGTGTCGTACATCATCGCCATCTCGACCTTGACCATCAGCGCGCGTCTCAAGCGCTTTGACCGCACACTCGAAGAGGCCGCCTGTAACCTCGGCGCCTCGCGACTCGCCGTGCTTGGCACGATAGTGCTGCCCTATCTGCGGCCCGCGCTCATCGGCTCGGCCGCCATCGCCTTCCTGATGTCCTTCGAGAACTTCAACACCACGCTCATGCTGGTGGGCGCAGATTCGCCGCTGACCGTGATGATGTACGGCCGCATGCGCGACGGTGCCACCCCGGTGCTCAATGCCGTGAGCGTATTTTTGATGGTGGCCTCGGCGGCGATCGCACTCGCGCTCATGCGTGGCGATCGGCGTGACGCGCAGCGCAGCTGATCCGCGCAACGATGTGCGCCTGGTCAGGCGCGCAACCGCAAGTTCTGCGGATCGTAGAGTGGCTCGGTGGCCACCACCGCGCGTCGCCGCTCGCCGAGAATCTCTACACTGAGTTCGGTACCCGGCGCCGCGAAATCGGTGCGCACATAGGCGAGCGCAATGCTCTGACGCAGACGATATCCATAGCCCCCGGAGGTCACTAGCCCCACCTGCTCAGCGCCGCGGAAGACAATCGACACCGCCGCCGCATCGGCATCCGCCGCATCGACCAGCAAGGGCACGAAACGCTCACGCAGACCGCTCGCGGCTTCGCGGCGCAGCGCCTCCTGACCGAGAAAGCCACAAGTTTTGTCGAGTTTGACGAAGCGATCGAGTGAGGCCATGAACGGCGTGTACTCGGTGGTGAGATCGCCCTTCCAGCCGCGATAGCATTTTTCGAGTCGCAGGCTGTCCATGGCATAGAGACCAAAGTCATGTATGCCAAGGGACTCACCGGCTTCCATCAACAAATCGTAGACCGACAACAGATGTTCGGCGGGAAGGTGTAACTCCCAGCCAAGCTCACCCACATAATTGACGCGCATCGCGAGCGCTCGCGTATAGCCGAGCTCGATCTCGCGAACCGAAAGCCACGGCAAATGGGTATTTGAGAGATCAGCCGCCGTGAGTCGTGACAGCAGGTCTCGAGAACGCGGACCAACCACGATCAAGGTGCCATAACGCGCCGAAAGATTATCGATGCGCACGCCCGAAGCCGGCAGATGTTCGCGCAACCAGTGTTCGTCGTGTCGCTCACCAGCGGCCGCGCTGATCAACCAGTAACGATCTGCATCAAAAGTCGTAAGCGTCATCTCGGTGACGATGCCACCCCGCTCGTTGCAAAAATAATTGAGTGCTGTACGACCGGGCTTGGGCACCACGCCGGTGACCATGCGATCGAGCCAATCGCGCGCACCGGCGCCGCTGACTTCGAATTTGGTGAAGCCTGGCAAGTCGAGTACCGCGACCCGCTGCTGCACGGCCTCACATTCGCGCGCCACCGCTGCGTGCCAGGTAGGACGACGGAACGACGTCTCTGGTCCCGTCGGATCGCCCGCTATAGGGAAATACACGGCCCGTTCCCAGCCACCGCGCGCACCGAACTTCGCGCCCTTCGCGCGCAAACGCGAGTACGCCGGCGAAGTTTTCGCGGGACGCCCGGCGGCGCGCTCCTCGGCCGGATACCCGATACCATATTCGTTTTGGTAAGTCTCGATCGCCTTGGCAAGAGTGAACTTGTGATTGTGGCAATCGAGGTAGCGGCGCGAGTCGAGCGGCCACATATCCCACTCGGGTGTGCCGTGCGCAACCCACTCGGCAATCAACTTGCCGGCGCCACCAGCTTGCGCAATACCAAAAGTGAATGCACAGCAATGATAAAAACCCGGCAATCCTGGCGCCGGCCCCATCAAAGGATTGCCGTCCGGCGCATAGGGAATCGGTCCATTGATGACGCGCTTGATGCCGACCGAGCCCAGGATAGGAACGCGCTCGCAGGCCGCTTCGATATAGTTTTCGATGCGTCCGAGATCGTCATCAAAAAGTTGATGCGCGAATTGATCGGGAATGGCATCGAGCCAATGCGCCGTCGCCTTCCACTCGTAAGGACCGAGAATGAGGCCGTGACGTTCTTGTCGCAGGTAATAGCTCACGTCCGGGTCGCGCAACAGCGGTAATCGATCGCTGCCGCGCGCCGCAAGCTCAGGGATATCGTCGGTGACGAGGTACTGGTGAGAGAGCGTGACGATCGGCAGATACTGGCCGACCATCGCCGCGACTTCGCCACCGCGATAACCTGCCGCGTTGATGACTTTCTGTGCCTGAATCACGCCCTTGTCGGTGGTGATGCGCCATTCCCCCGAAGCCGTGCGCTTAATCGCCGTGACTCGCGTGTGACGATGGATGGTCGCGCCCGCATCGCGCGCGCCCTTGGCGAGCGCCTGCGTCAACTGCGCGGGATCAATGTCGCCATCGTACGGATCGTAGAGTCCGGCCTTAAGATCGTCGGTGGTGACGAAGGGATAGCGATCGCGCAGCTCCGCGGGCGTCAACATCTCGAACTCGATGCCCTGTGCCCGCGCCTGCGACACCACGTGCTTGAACTCATCGACTCGATCTGCGGTGTGCGCCAACCGAATGCTGCCGGTGATGTGATAGTTGATGTCGTAGCCCACACGCTGCGCCAGTTGCGAGTAGAGCCGCGTGCTGTGCCGCTGCAGCTTAATGAGGTTCCACGAGGTCGAAAAATTCGGGCAATTACCCGCGGCATGCCAGGTGGAACCCGCCGTCAATTCATCCCGCTCGAGTAGCACCGCATCGGTGACCCCGAGTTGCGTCAAGTGATAGAGCGCACTGCAACCCACGGCGCCACCGCCGATGATGACCATCTCAGCATGCGTTTTCATTGAACAAACTCCTAAGACTTGATGCGCTCGCCTTTCGGGTCGTACCAAGGCTGCAACTGCACTCGGGCTGCATGAGGCACGCCCGCCACTTCGATTTCCCAGCGCCCTGCGGCCAACCAATCGGACGTGACGCCGGCATCGCAGTGCACATAGCCCATGCCGATCGAGCGCTCGATACGATGACCCCAAGCGCCGGAGCGCGTGGAGCCGACGATCTCGCCATCACGAATGATCGGTTCCTCGTGATACAGCATCGGCGCCGCGGCAGAATGATCTTCGAGCATGAGCTGCACCAGTCGCTTCGGCAGCGTACCGCGTTGTTTTTGCGCCAGCAGCGCGCCGCGACCAATGAAACCGCCTTCTTTGTCCCAGGCTACGGTGAAACCGAGCCCCGCCTCGAGCGGCGTGTCTTCATCGGCGATGTCGTGGCTCCAGTGACGGTAGCCTTTTTCGACGCGGCAAGCGGCCATCGCGTGATAACCCGCATGCTGCAGACCGAACTCCGCCCCGGCCTCGACCAAACGTTCATAGACATCAAGCACCTGCTCGGCGGGGATGTACAACTCCCAGCCGAGCTCACCCACATAAGTGATACGACTCGCTCGCACTCGCGCGTAGCCGATCTCAATTTCGCGTGATTGGCCGAAGGGATGCGCAGCATTGGACAAATCTGCACCCGAGACTTTTGTCAGTAGCGCCCGGCTCTGCGGGCCCATGACGCCGAGCATGGCAATGCCCGCAGTGACATCGGTCGCCGTGCAATGCAGCGCCGGGTGATCGTCGAGATAACGCGTGAGCCAAGCGAGATCGCGTGTCTGAGAGATGGCCGAAGTCACCACCAAAAATTTATTGGCTTCGAGACGCGTGATCGTGAGATCCGCCTCGATGCCGCCGCGTTCATTGAGCCATTGGGTATAGACAATACGTCCGGGCGCGACATCGAGATTGCTGGTCGAGAGCCGATTGAGCACCGCGCAGGCATCGCGGCCCTGCACCAAATATTTGGCGAAGCAGGTTTGATCGAAGAGCGCCACGGCATCGCGCACGGCGCGACTCTCATTACCGCAGTAATCAAACCAGTTCTGCCGACCGTAGGCGTATTCGTAGCGGGGCTCGACACCCGCCGGCGCAAACCAATTGGGCCGCTCCCAGCCTGCGGTCTCACCCATGCAGGCGCCGAGCGCGAGCAATCGATCATGCAAAGCCGTGCGCCGTGCGCCACGCGCGGTTTGGTATTGGTAGTAGGGCCAGTGCATGGCGTACAACAGCCCCAACGTCTCGACCGTGCGATCGTGGAGATAGCGACGGTTGGACTGAAACGGCAGTGCACGGCGGATGTCCACGTCGGCAAAATCCATCGGCGGTCGGCGATCGAGAATCCACTGCGCGACCACCTTGCCCGCACCACCACTCGCGGCGATGCCTACCGAATTGAAACCCGTCGCCACGAACAGATCACGAACTTCGGGCGCCTCGCCGATGTAGTAGCGATCATCCGGCGTGAAGCTCTCGGGACCATTGAAGAGAAGCTGGATGCCGGCATCGGCCAGCACCGGCACGCGGCGCACCGCCGCGGCCAGAATGGGCTCGAAGTGATCGGCGTCTTCGGGCAAAGAATCGAAGCAGAAACTCTCCGGAATTCCGTTCATGCCCCAAGGCTTGGCCACCGGCTCGAAGCAACCCATCAAAATTTTTCTGGCATCTTCTTTGTAATAGGCGCATTCATCGTAAACGCGCAGCACCGGTAAGTTCGACGGTAACTGGGCGATCGGCTCGGTGACGATGTAGAAGTGCTCGGCTGCGTGCAGCGGAATCGACACCCCCGCCGCCCGACCGAGCGCATGTGACCACATGCCGGCACAGAGCACGACGGTATCGGCCGCAATATAACCAGACTCCGTCTCGACACCGACCGCGCGTCCTTTTTCGACGCGGATGCCCTGCACCTTGGTGTTCTCGAATATTTTGGCGCCCCGCATGCGCGCGCCCCGCGCAAACGCCTGCGTGGTGTCGATGGGATTGGTCTGCCCGTCCTTACGAATGAAAATACCGCCGACGAGATCACCGACCTCGAGCAGCGGCCAGCGCTCGCGGATCTCTTCCACTCGAAGGTGATCGATCTCCAGACCAAACGTTTTGCCCATCGAGGCGCCGCGATAGAGCTCCTCGAGACGCGCAGGCGTCTTGGCAACGCTGATCGAGCCGTTTTGTTTGAAGCCCGTCGCCTGCCCCGTCTCGGCCTCCAGCGATCGATACAGATCAGCGGTGTATTTGGCCAGCTCGGTCAGATTGCGGGTCGCACGCAACTGCCCGACCAAACCCGCCGCGTGCCAAGTCGTGCCACAGGTGAGCTGCTTGCGCTCGAGCAGCACGACGTCGCTGATGCCGATCTTGGTGAGGTGATACGCGATCGAACAGCCAGCCACACCGCCGCCGATGATCACCACGTTCGCGTGGCTGGGGAGCGACATCGCGACTTAGCGCTTCAGCATTGCCGAACGTTCAAGCTTGACCGGATAGCGCTGCCGAATCGCCTCGTCAATTTTTTCCGGGATGTGTGCCGGATGATGTTCGGTGAGGATGTCGCGCACGCGCTGGGCGGCGCGCTCGAGCGCATCGGTGGAACCCTGCTCCGCCCACTCGTTCGGACTGCGGCGGTCGCCAATGGCTGGATAGAGGTACTCGGTCTGCATCAGCTCGAGCGTCTGCGAACTGCCGAGATAGTGCCCGGGACCATTGAGGCAAACATCTTTGATGGTCTCGAAGGACAGCCGCTCTTCGTTGACCTCGATTCCTTTGATGGTGCGCTGCGTGGCGCCGATGATGTCGTTGTCGATCACCAGACTCTCGAGCGAAAAGCCAAGCAGGCTCGCGTGCATGCCCGCCGATTCATAGATGAGATTGGCGCCGGAGTTGCCAACCAACGCATGGTTGAGGGCCTTTTCGCCCGCCGACTGCGCATCAGCCACCTTTGAGTCGGTCATACCCGAAGCGGTACCGATCGTCAGGTCATAGAAATTGCCCATCTGCCCGGCAGCCGCGGACAGCAACGCCTGTTCGGGACTACCGCCCGACATCGCGCCGGTACGCAAATCAGATACGAAACACCAGGTGCCAAAAATTGCCGGCGCGCCGGGCTTGATCGCGTTCACGTACACGATACCGGCGAGCACTTCCGCGACCTCTTGCGCGAGTGCACCGGCAAGCGCCGCCGGAGCCGTGGCTCCCGCCTGCCCTGCCGACAACAGGAGCACCGGCATGCCGCCGAGCACCGCCATCTCGAGACAACGACAGGCATCTGCCGCGAATTTCATGGGTGGCACGACGAAGCAGTTGGACTGACTGACGAACGGTCGCTCGCGCCATTTGTCTTCGCCACCGGCGATCGCATACAGCATCTGCAGCGAGGCCTCGAGGTGATCGGGGTGGACCCAACTGCTACCGACATGTTTGGTGGTGCTGCTCACCGCGGCGTAGCAGGTGTTGAAATCCATTTCGAACGGATCGGGAATGTCGCGCGGCACGACGGCGCGCTGGAAGAAATGGATGTGCTCCATTTGATCGACGACCCGACCGATATCGTAGAGATCACGAATGGTCGATTCACGATAACTGCCCGAGGCATCGACCATGTTGACTGCGGCGCCCGCCGTGCCGAAATAGGCACGCTTCTCCCAAGGCTCGAGGTCGTGCCGCGGATCTTGTCCATGCAGGGTGAACTTGCGCCCGGCCTTGGCGACCATGTCTTCCACGAGCGCGCGGGGAAAAAGCAGTCGCCCCGTGACACTCATTTCGCATCCGGCGGCCGTCATGATCTCGATGCCGGATTCGGTGGCATCCGCGAGGCCCACCTCGGCAAGCAACCGCAGCGCCGTCTGATGGATCTGCTCGATGCCGTGCTGGGTCAGCGGCTGGAAACGACCGCTTTGCATGCCTGGACGGACCGGGCGCAGGTGATCAGGCAGGGGGCCCGAACGCTGGGCTCTGCGGGCATCACGACCAGAGGGACGCCGGGCAGTCTGCGGTTCGCTCACTTTGAAACTCCAACGAGAGATTTGCGGGTTAGTATCTCATTTATCCGTCAGATAGAGCACTTGCACTCCGATGTCCGATACCGATTCGCTGCTGCCGTTGCGCCCCGATACCGAGGTGTCGGCAAGAAAGTTTGGTGTTCCGCTCGACATGATGGTGCCGGCGTTCAGCCAACGCTCCGAGTACGTCCCTGAGATCGACCCGGCGTACCACTTCGACCCCGACACCACCCTCGCCATCCTCGCGGGTTTTGCCCACGATCGCCGCGTGATGGTCCAGGGCTATCACGGTACGGGCAAATCGACGCATATCGAACAAGTCGCCGCACGTCTCAACTGGCCGTTGATTCGCATCAATCTGGATGGCCACGTGAGTCGCATCGATCTCGTCGGTCGCGATGCCATCGTGGTGACCGACGGCCGACAGGTCACCGAGTTTCGCGAAGGGCTGCTGCCTTGGGCGATCCAACGACCGGTCGCGCTGTTGTTCGATGAGTATGACGCCGGGCGCCCCGACGTGATGTTCGTGATTCAGCGGGTGCTCGAATCGAGCGGCAAACTGACGCTGCTCGACCAAAATCGGGTGATCACGCCGAACCGCTCTTTCAGGCTCTTTGCCACCAGCAACACCATCGGACTCGGCGATTCCTCGGGTCTCTATCACGGCACGCAACAGGTCAATCAGGGACAAATGGATCGCTGGTCGATCGTCGCCGTGCTCAATTACCTGCAGCACAACGTCGAAGCCGCGATCGTCGGCGGCAAAGTGCCGGGCTACGAAGACAGCGCAGGTCAAGGCAACATCAGAGCGATGGTCAGGGTCGCAGACATGACCCGCAACGCCTTCATGAACGGCGACATTTCGACTGTGATGAGCCCGCGTACCGTCATCACCTGGGCGCAGAACGCGAAAATCTTTGGTGATCTCGCGCTCGCATTCAAAGTCAGTTTTCTCAATCGCTGCGACGAGCTCGAGCGCCCAACCATCGCCGAATTCTATCAGCGTGCCTTCGGTGTCGAGCTCGCGCTCGGCTCGTCACAACTCAAGGTGCTCTAAATGCATATCACTCGTCCGTTCGTGGCGGCGACGCTGGCTGCGGTGCTCGTGCTCAGTGCCGCCGCATCGCCAGCGTCTGTAGCCGCGGAGCCTGTTGCAGCAGCCTCTGCAGCGGCCTCGGCAGCGGCGCGCGAACTCTCGCCGCTGCAGGCCAAAGCGCGCGAAATATTCGCCCGCATCATCGGCTTCAAAAGCATCGCCCCGGGATACGAAACGCCGCAGCTCGTCGACTATCTTGCAGGCGAGTTGCGCGCTGCGGGTTTCGAAGAAAAGGACATGTTGCGCGGGCGGCTCGCTGACACTGCCTATTTGGTGGTGCGCTACCGCGGTCGACCGCTCGCGGGTACCGCGCCACTCAAGCCGGTCTTGCTGTTGTCGCATCTCGATGTCGTGCCGGCGCTGAAAGAACACTGGAAGCGCGATCCATTTCGGCTCGATGAAGCGAACGGGTTTTTCTATGGTCGCGGGACACTCGATGTCAAACCCGGCGTAACCTCGCTCGTCATGCTGTTCCTGCGCTTGAAGCAGGAAAACTTTGTGCCGACGCGCGATCTCGTGATGGTATTGAGCGGTGACGAAGAAACGACCGGCGCCACCACGAGCAAGCTCCTCGAAGAGCACCGCGATTGGGTGGATGCCGAATACGCCCTCAACACCGATGCAGGCGGCGGTACGCTCGATCGCGAGGGACGCGCACGGTCGTACAACATTCAAACGGCGGAAAAAACTTACGCAAGCTACAAGCTGAGCGCCTACAACCCGGGCGGTCACAGCTCTCAACCCCGCGCCGACAACGCCATCTACGAACTCGCTGATGCCTTGAAGGCTGTGCAGGCTTATCAGTTTCCGGTGCGGTGGTCGGCTACGACACTGGGCTTTTTCCAGGCAACGGGCGCCATCACCGACGGGCCTTTGGGCGCTGCCATGCGCAACTTCGCGGCGAATCCGGGCGATGCGAACGCGGCTGCCGAACTCGCCAAACATCCGGTGTATATCGGCGCGACCCGCACCACCTGCGTCGCCACCATGTTGCGCGCGGGGCATGCCGAGAACGCTCTGCCACAACAGGCGACCGCCACGGTCAATTGCCGAATTTTTCCCGGCGTTACTCCGCAGGGGATTCGTGACGCTTTGCAAAAAGTCGTCGGCGAACGCATCGAAGTCGAGACGATCGACAACCCCCGTTACAGCGACGCCTCGCCGCTGCGCCAAGATGTGGTCGATGCCGTGACCGCTGCCGTGCATGCACGTCACCCCGGCATCCCCATCATCCCCGTTCAGGAATCAGGCGCGACGGATGGCCTCTTCTATCGTGCCGCGGGCATTCCGACCTACGGTATCGGCGAGACTTTCATCCGCAACGAGGATCAGTTTGCGCACGGTCTCGACGAGCGCATTCCCGTCCAGTCTTTTTACGAAGGGCTGGAGCATTGGTACCGCATCGTGCAGACCCTCTATGCGCCACCGAAGGGTACGGCCAGTTCGCTATTGATCGACTGCGGTCGCTTGATCGATGGCGTTTCGGACACGGTACGAGAGCAGCAGCGCTTGCGGATCGAAGACGAGCGCATCGTGTCGGTGCAGCCGATCGCCGCCAGCGGCTCGACCACAAAGAATCCGCCTCAGGCTGCGCCTTATCTCGATTTACGCGCGCACACCTGCATGCCGGGTCTGATCGATCTGCACACCCATCTGACCGACATCCCGGAAAACACCGCCGATTTTCGGATCTATCCGCGTCGCAGCCCCGCAGATCATCTCCAGCTTGCAAGGCCAAACGCCGCCGCGACTTTGCAGGCCGGCTTCACCACCGTTCGCGATGTTGGCGGTTATGTGGGCGGACTCGACCGCGAATTACGCGATGAAATCAACGCCGGTCGCACCCAGGGCCCGCGCATGCAGGTGGCGATCGGCTATCTCACGATCTCGGGCGGTGGCGGCGATATGCTGCTGCCTGGCTTTCCGCGTGCCGAGGCCCGCACCCCTATCGCGCGCCTACGGCGCGGCGTCGCCAAGGGACCCGAGGAATTTGCCGCCCGGGCCCGCGATTTTCTCGACGATGGCGCCGACGTCCTCAAAATAATCGCTTCGGGCGCAGTGTTGTCACCGGGTGGCGTACCGGGCTCACCCGAAATGACACTCGCAGAAATTTCTGCAGTGGCGCGCTCAGCTCACACTCGCGGCAAACGCCTTGCCGCCCATGCGCACGGGGCGCGCTCGGTCAAAGAAGCGATCCGTGCCGGGGCCGACACCATCGAACATGCCTCGTTGATCGACGAAGAGGGGCTGCTGCTTGCGCGCGCGAAGAACGTCGCCCTGGCGATGGATGTCTATAACGGCGATTACATCGATACCGAAGGTCGTCGACAGGGCTGGCCCGCCGAATTCCTGCAGAAAAACATCGACACCACCGAAGCGCAGCGCCGCGCGTTCACCCGCGCCGTGCAACTCGGCGTACCCATCGTTTTTGCGACCGATGCCGGGGTGTATCCGCACGGTCTCAATGCGCGTCAGTTTCGCATCATGGTCGAGCGCGGCATGACGCCGATGCAAGCAATCCAAGCAGCGACCGGTACCGCCGCGCGCTACATGGGTTGGGACGACCGTGTCGGCGCTCTGCTGCCCGGTCGGTACGGCGACCTCATAGCCGTTCGTAACGATCCGCTGCGAGATATCAGCGCACTCGAACGCATCGATGTGGTCGTCAAAGGCGGCGCAGTGCTCAAAAGCGATACGGTCGTCATCGGCGACGCGCTCGTCAAAACCCCCGCGACGGCGCGGACGGGCACGTGATCCGCAATCGCTGCATCGCCAGTATCGCGATTAGCGCTGCCGCGCTCGCCAGTGCCGCAAACCTTGCGCAGAGCGCAGCGCCAGCGCCAGCGCCAGCGCCGACGAGCTTGCGCGTCATGACGTTCAACATTTGGTACGGTGGCGAGCAAGTCAACTTCGCAAGCGTCGCCGAAGCAATTCGTGCAAGTGACGCCGATGTAATCGGCATTCAGGAATCTGAGGGTAACCTGCGCAGGCTCGCTGCCGCAGCCGGATACGCCCACGTAGACACCCGCCGCAATCTGCTGGCGCGGTTTCCCATTTTTGATGGCGACTTGCATGCCTGGGTAATGGTGCGCCCGGGCGAAGTGGTCGCCGTCGCGAATACCCACTTGAGCAGCGATCTGTATGGCCCCGAATCCGTGCGTGATGGTGCTGCGCTCGAGGCCGTGCTTGCCGATGAAGAACGTAGCCGTATCCCCGAACTGCGCCCCCTGCTCAAGCTTGCCGATTTGCCTGCCAGTACACCGATTTTTTTGACTGGCGATTTCAACACGCCTTCGCATCGCGACTGGACCGTGCGGATGCAAAGCCAGCGCCCCGCGGCGATCCGTTACCCGATCGAGTGGCCGGTGACTCGCTTGCTCGAAAATGCAGGGTTTCGTGATTCCTTCCGCGAGGTTTTCCCCGACCCTGCGCAGCGCCCAGGCTTCACCTGGACCGCAGGTATGCCACACCCGTATCTAAGACCGCGCGAGACCATCGACCGCATCGATTTTGTTTGGACCAAGGGCCCCGTCGAAACGCTGCGCAGCGAGATCGTGGGTGAGCCCGGCGGTGACGGCGTCGATATCTCCATCAATCCCTACCCTAGCGATCATCGCGCCGTCGTCTCGACGTTCCGTGTGGTGCCCACGGCTGCGCCCGCACTCGTCAGTGTCGCGCCGCGCGTTGTGACCAAAGGCGAGGATGCGCTGGTGCGTGCACATGATCCGCGCTCGGAAGGCTGGCGAGTCGTGATCGTGCGCGCCGGCGCTGCAGCCGCCAACGCCGTCCTGCGACTCGAGGAGTCGGTCACGGCGTGGCGACCCGCGGGGCGCTTGGCGACGCGCAGCCTTGCGAGCGGCGAATACGAGGCGATTTTACTTGCTGAAGATGGCAAAGAAATCGCCCGTAACCGCTTCGCTATTCGCGACCCGGCGCTGCCGGTGCAACTGCTCATCCCGGTCACCGGGACCCGCAGCGGCGAGCCACTGCGCGTCCGGTGGTCGAATGGACTCGGTAACAAGCACGACTCGATCGGCATCTTTAGGGTCGGTGCTGCCGTCGGCGATGCGCTCGCGCGCGGCTACCTCGATGCGCGTTACGCCGGCGAAATCGTCATACCGACCAGCACGGCGGACGGGCCCATCGCACCGGGTATCTATGAGCTGCGCTTTTTGCGCGATGATTCGCCGACGATCGAAGCCACGCTTCCCTTCCGACTGTTTTGAGTCGACTGGAAAAGAGGGGCAGCATGTCGGAAGGTGGTTTGGTTTCGAGACGCAGTCGGCAAAGTCGCAGGGCCGTACGCAGTCAGCAAGCTACGGCGAAGCTCGCCTATATTCAGCGGAAAATCCCGGTCGTCGAGCTGCTGCATGCCGAAGCCGTCGAGATCATCGAGCACAACGCCGAAACCATCCTGCAAGAAATCGGTATCGAGTTTCGCCGCGATCCGATTTCGCTGCAGCTTTGGCGTGAGGCGGGCGCCGATGTCACCGGTGAGCTCGTACGCTTTCCGCGCGGCCTGTGTCGCAAGCTGCTCGAGACTGCACCAAAGATTTTCGCGGTGCATGCACGAAACCCCGCCAAGACGGTGCGGTTCGGCGGCGATGCCACGGTGTTTTCGCCCGTTGGTGGCCCACCCTTCGTCACCGACCTCGATCGCGGTCGACGCTATGCGACCCTCGAAGATTTGACCAACTTCATCAAACTTGCGCACACCGCGCCGGCGATTCACTTCCTCGGTGGCAGTGCCTGCGAACCGATGGATATCCCGCCGGGCAAACGCCATCTTGATGTGCAGTACGCCTACTTTCGCTACAGCGATCAGGCCTGCGAGGGGACCCCGGAAACCCCCGGTCACGCGGCCGATGCCATTCGCATGGCGCAAATCTTGTTCGGTGCTGATTTTGTCGATTCGCATGCGGTGCTGCTCGGCAACATCAACTCGAATTCGCCGCTGACCTTTGATGGTCGCATGCTCGGCGCGCTACGCGAGTTCGCGATGCATAACCAGGGCAACATCGTGGTACCTGCCGTGCTCGCCGGGGCGATGGGGCCGGTCACACCCGCCGGCTGCATGGCGGAAGTCTTGGCCGAAACTTTGGCGGGCATGGCACTCACGCAGCTCGTCCGGCCTGGCGCGCCGGTGATCATGGGCTCTTTCGTCGGCGCCGTTTCCATGCGCTCGGGATCACCCACCTTCGGAACGCCCGAGGCCACGCAGATGATCTTCGCCACCGCTCAACTGGCGCGGCGCCTTGGCGTGCCCTGTCGCAGCGGTGGCTCGCTGTGTTCCTCGAAGATTGCCGATGCCCAGGCGGCTTACGAGAGCGCACACACCCTGCTGCCGACGCTGCTCGCCGGCGTACATCTGGTGACCCACGCTGCAGGCTGGCTCGAGGCGGGACTGGTTGCAGGCTACGAAAAATTCGTCATGGATGTCGATCAACTCGCGATGATGCAATCGCTCGCTGCGGGCATGGATCTCAGCGAGCGGGGTCAGGCGATGGACGCGATACGCGAAGTCGGTCCCGGCAGCCATTTCCTCGGCTGCTCGCATACGCTCGCCAACTTCGAGACGGCGTTCTATCAATCGACCATCGCCGATTATTCCTCGTTCGAGCAATGGTCCAGCGAGGGCAGTCTGACCGCCGAGCAACGGGCCAACGGCGTCTGGAAAAAAATGCTGCGTGAGTACAGCGACCCGGGTCTCGATCCGGCGCGCGATGAAGCATTGCAAGAGTTCATGATCCGCCGCAAATCAGAACTCGGCGATGCGGTGGAGGAAGAGTGAAACCCGCCGCACCGCGCCCGTTCGAGCGAGTGCTTGCCGAAGCAACGCGGGCGCTTGCCGGCGATACCGATCTGCGCGTGATCTTTGGCCCCTCGGGGCCACGACTCGAAGGCGATCGGATACTGCTGCAACCCACGCCCGAAAGTCCAACGCCCGAAGCACTGACCTTGGCGCGCGGGCAAGCCGATCGACTCGCCCTGCGTCATGCGCATCATGACCCGCAGTTGCATGCGCGCTATCGACCCACGGGCTATCGCGCGCGGGCGCTTTTCGATGCGCTCGAGGACGCGCGCTGTCTGTCGCTGGGTGCTCGCGATCTCGCGGGCGTCAATGCCAATCTGGCCGCCGTACTGCACGATGAGTTGCGACGCAGCAATATTTTGCGCGGTCCTGGCGACAACACGGAGGGTATGTCGCAGGCGCTGACTTTGCTGCTGCGTGAGCGGCTCGCCGGCATTCCCATTCCGACCGAGGCGCAAGTCCTCGTCGCCCGCTGGCAGTCATTCTTTGACAAGCGAGCGACCGCAAGCCTGCAGCGACTCGGTCAAGACACTCGTGATCAGGAAGCCTACGCGCTCGAGCTATACCAGCTACTGCGTGCACTCGGTTTCGGTCATGAGATTTCGACCCCACCGCCGAGTGCGCCAAGCAAGCCTGCGGCGGCCGTAACGCTACCGATACCGACTCGGGTCAAGCCTCGCGGCCTCGATGCTGCCGAAGGTGCCGTGCAAGAAGCGAAAGAAATTGCCGAGGAGGACGAGCCGGATATCGAGCCGCAGCGACCCTCGAGCGAAACGCGCTCGCCGCAAGCCAAACACCACACCGAGGATGGCAGTGAGGAATCTCCGGTCGGGAGTCGCCTGAGTCGCCTCGGCGATACCGACTCCACTCATCCCAACCGCAGTTATCGCGTCTATACGCGGGCGCACGACGAAATCCTCGAAGCAACGGATCTCGGCAGCAGCGAGGAACTGATTCGACTGCGGGCGGTGCTCGATGAGCAGACGAGGCAACTGCCGGGTATCGTCGCCCGCCTTGCGCGCAAGCTCGAGCGCGTACTGCGCGCGCAGCAGCGTCGTCGCTGGAATTTCGATCTCGAAGAAGGCGTTCTCGATGCCGCACGTCTGGCGCGAGTCCTGACCGACCCCCTCGTACCGCTAGCTTTCAAACAAGAGACCGAAACCGAGTTCAAAGATACCGTCGTCACTTTATTACTCGACAATTCGGGTTCGATGCGTGGCCGACCCATCCTGCTGACTGCCCTGTGTGCCGACCTGCTGGCAAAGACACTGGAGCGCTGCGGCGTCACCACCGAGATCCTCGGCTTCACCACCGTCGAGTGGGATGGCGGCAAGGCCAGACGCGACTGGATCGCCGCCGGCGCGCCACGAAATCCCGGCCGACTCACCGACGTGCGCTACATCATCTACAAATCGGGGGATATCGCCTGGCGGCGCTCACGCAACAACCTTGGCCTGCTGCTGCGCGATGATCTGATGAAAGACAACATTGACGGCGAGGCCTTGTGGTGGGCGCATCAAAGATTGCGGGCCCGACCCGAGCAGCGCCGGATATTGATGGTGATCTCCGACGGCGTACCACTCGAGCAAACCACCTTGTCGGTGAATCCGGGCGGCTACCTCGATCAGCACCTGCGTCAGGTGATCAAGTGGATCGAGGAGCGCTCGCCCGTGGAACTCGCGGCCGTGGGCATCGGCCACGAGGTCGGGGACTATTACTCGCGGGCATTGGCAATCGGCAGCGTCGACGAATTGGGCCCTGCCATGATCTGCAAGCTCGCTGAGCTGTTCGCACCGCGCTGACTACGCGGCCAACTCTTGATGACTTGTGCTCGTCGGGAAGTTGCGCGAGCGGCTCGGGACCTCACTTGAGCTCGTCGGGAAAACCCGGTGCGCGCAAATCGGTGCCAAGCGCATCCTCGAGCAACTTCACGATTTGCGTCGATTGCGCTTCACCGCCGTATTGCGAGCGCCCGCGACGGAAAATCTGTTCGGTGAGCCCGGCGAGCTCGAGCGGCACACCGAACTTGCGCCCGTATTCATAGGCGAAGCCAAGATCTTTGCAGGCGAGATCCATGGTGAAGTTAATGTTGTAGCTGCCATTGAGGACGAGCTGGCTTTCGGTCTCGTGAACGAAGCTGGTGCCGGAGCTCGCCTTGATCGCATGGAACACCTGGGCGAGATCGAGCCCACCGCGCTTGGCGAGCATCAGCGCCTCGCCGGCTGCCACCAAATGAATGAACGCGAGCATGTTGGTGATGACCTTGATCACGCTCGCCTTGCCAAGCTCGCCCATGTAGAAAATTTGCCCGCCCATCGCCTGCAGGGCCTCACGATGTTGCTCGAACACGGGCTGCTCGCCGCCCACCAATACCGTGATCTTGCCGGCTGCTGCCAAATGCACGCCACCGGTCACCGGACACTCGAGTGTCGAGATCCCGCGCTCTGCGGCAATCGCCGCCACGCGCTTGATCTCGCGCTCGTCGGTGGTGCTCATTTCGATCCAGGTGCCGCCCTTGCGCAGCCCCTGCAGCACGCCGTCGGGACCCGTCAGCACGGCGTTCGAGGCGGCGGGTGACGGCAAACAGGTAATGACGCAGTCCACCTGCTCGGCGAGCGCGCGCGGCGAATGCACCCAGATGCAGCCGGCGTCGAGCAGCGACTGCGCGGCCTCGCGATGCAAATCATTGACGACGACGGTGAGGCCCGCGCGGCGCAGACTGGCCGCCAGGTGCTTGCCGAGATTGCCGAGACCAATGTATCCGTACTTCACTTGTCTGCTCCTCTTCAAAGTTTTGCGCAGCGATACTCGGCGCGAGCCAACCACTGCGGGTTGATTTCGACACCCCAACCAGGTTCGGCGGGGATTTGTACATGACCGTCGACGACGCGGTACGGATCGCCGAGAAAAAGTTCCTGCTGCCAAGGGTAGTAATCGGCGCCCTCGATCGAAAGTTCGAGATACTTTCCGGCGTTCGGAATAGCCCCGAGCAGATGCATGGTGCACATCGTCACCAAAGAAAGATTGGCGCTGTGCGGGGTCACCGGCAGACCCGCCGCCGCCGCCATGCGCGCCACGGTCAGCGTGCGGGTCAGACCGCCCATGTACATGACATCGGGCTGCACCACATCCACCGCGCGCAGGTCGATCATGCGTTGCCAAGTCGCGAGGTCGAAGTCCTGCTCGCCACCGGTGACATCGAGCGCCAGCGCATCGGTTACTTGCTTGGTGTCGTCGAGATGCCAGTAGGGGCAAGGCTCTTCGAAATGGCCGACGCCCTCGGCTTCGAGCAAACGCCCCACCGCGATCGCGCGCCCGGGCGAATAGCCACTGTTCGCATCGACGAGTTTGTCGATCCCGGGTCCCAATGCCCGCGCCACCGTCGGCACAATCTCTTCGGTACGGCCGGGCCACTCATCGACATCGCGACCACACTCGGCGGCCACTCGCCACTTGAACGCCGTGAAGCCGAACTCATCGCGCAGGCGCACGAGGCGCAGGGCCTCATCGCGTGGCGTGATGTCACGCTTCATCGACGACGCATAAGCTCGCAGGCGCCCTGGTTTGCCGCCCAGCAACTCGACCACGGGCTGACCAGCCACGCGACCCTGCAAATCCCAGAGCGCGGTATCGAGGCCCGCCAGCGCGCGGCAGCGGTAACTGCCCGGAAACTTGTGCTCTTTCTCCTCGACGCGATCGATCAACGCCTGTATGTCATGCGCTTCGCGACCCAGCACCCAAGGCACCACCTGTCGGTGGAATACCGTGGCCGTGATATCGGCGTTATACGTCGAAGTCTGCCCCCAGCCGATGGCGCCCGCGTCCGTCGTCACTTTGACGAAGCAGACGAACTCGTTGGCGTAGGTTTCGAGTGTGGTGATTTTCATCTTGGCCGCGGATGCTAGCCGACCGCGCGAACACGGCACCACCAGGACCACGATGGAATGCGACGCTCGCTTGCAAGATTGCGGCGCGCAACTTCACTTGGAGCGATCTCGACTCGTGGTCATAATCCGCCGCGGGGTGGAGTCACGAGGAGCGGGTCATCTTGAGCACAGCGGCAAAACGCGTCGCCGTCGTCACGGGTGCAGCACAGGGGCTCGGTCGCGTGACCGCGCGCATGCTTGCCGAAGCCGGCCACAACCTCGCGCTGCTCGATCAGCAGCCGCTCGACGCGGTCGTACACGAACTGCAGCACGCGGGCCATCGCGCGATCGGTCTCTCGGGTGATGTCGCCGACGAAGCTTTCGTGATCGCGGCGGCCGCCCGCGTGCGCGAAAATCTTGACGGCGCCGATGTTCTGGTCAACAACGCCGGCATCAGTCAGATCATCCGCGCCGAAGATCTCACGGCGGCGCAATGGCGTCGCGTCATGGATGTGAATCTGCTCGGGCCTTTTTTGCTGTGCCGCGAATTCGGCAAACAAATGCTGCAGCGTGGGCGCGGCAGTATCGTCAATGTGGCCTCGGTCGCCGGCTTGCGCGCGGTTGCGCACCGCAGCGCTTATAACACCTCGAAGCACGGGCTGATCGGCCTCACGCGCACCCTTGCTGCCGAGTGGGGTGGGCGCGGCGTGCGCGTCAATGCCGTGTGCCCGGGCTGGATCAAAACCGAAATGGACGACGCTGATCAGGGCTCGGGCAACTACACCGACGCCGATATCATTGATCGCGTGCCGATGGCGCGCTTCGCGAAGCCCGAAGACATTGCTGCAGCGATCGTGTTTCTCGCCGATGCGCGCAGCGGTTTCATCAACGGTGTCAGTCTGCCCGTCGATGGCGGCTGGACGGCGGACATCGGCTGGGAATCCCTGCGACGCAAGACCCGCGCGTAAGACCAGCAAAATTTTTCAAGGAGCAACTCCATCCATGACTGAGGCAGACCCGGGATCAAGCACTGCGGCACCGGCCGCCGATCGACGTGGGCGCAGGCGCAGTGCGGCGCAAACCGTCGAAGCCCCGGCGCGCCAGTCGCGCTACCGGCACCTCGTCAATCCGTTCGAACCGCTCAAAGTATTCTCGGACGATCAGGTCGCCGCCATTCACGCGAGCGCCCTCACGCTACTCGCAAATCAGGGTATACGGGTGTTGCTGCCCGAAGCCCGCGAGGCCTATCGCCGCGGCGGCGCACAAGTCGATGAATCGACGCTGACGGTTCGCCTTGATCGCGGCCTCGTCGAGCAGTGCTTGAAGATGGCACCGCGCGAAATCGTCATGCGTGCCGCCAAGCCCGAGTTCGACATGCCCGTGTGGGGTCGGCATGTGATGTTTGCACCTACCTCCGGCCCACCGAACATCATGGACAGTGTCCGCGGCAAGCGCGCGGGCGCGTTCGAAGACTTCTGCAACATCATCAAAATTTGCCAGAGCTTCGAGGTCCTGCACGGTCTTGGCGGTCTCGTCGAACCGCAGGATATTCCGGTGCAGTTCCGGCATCTCGAAACCACCCGTGCGATGCTGCTGATGTCCGACAAGATCCCCAAGGTCTATGCGCGCGGCCCGGGACAGACCGTCGACAACTTCGAAATGATCCGTATCGCCTACGGACTCTCGGTCGAAGAATTCCAATCACGCCCCTGCGTCACCACCATCATCAACACCAACTCGCCACTGCAACTCGATATCCCGATGGCGAACGGCATCATGGATTACGCTGCTGCGGGGCAGGTACTGATCATCACGCCGTTCACGCTCGCGGGCGCGATGGCGCCAGTAACCATTGCAGGCGCGCTCACCCTCGCCCACGCCGAAGCGCTGGCAGGCCTGACCCTCGCGCAAATCATTCGCCCGGGTGCACCGATCATCTACGGCAGCTTCACGTCGAACGTCGACATGAAGTCGGGTTCGCCCGCATTCGGCACGCCGGAATACGTGAAAGCGGCTTTCGGCGCCGGACAACTCGCCCGCTACATCGGTCTGCCGTGGCGCTCGTCGAACGCAACGGCTTCGAATTGCCCCGATGCGCAGTCGGCTTATGAATCCGAAATGAGTCTCTGGGGCGCACTGCTCGGCGGCTGCAATTACATCCTGCATGCCGCGGGATGGCTCGAAGGCGGCCTCACGACGTCGTACGAAAAACTCATCCTCGACATCGAGATGCTGCAGATGTTCGCCGAAGTCTTCCAGCCGGTGGGGGCGAGCACCGACGACATCGCGCTCGACGCCATCGCCGAAGTGGGTGCGGGGGGACATTTCTTTGGTTGCGCCCATACCATGGCCCGCTATCGCAATGCCTTCTATGCGCCACTGGTCTCGGATTGGCAGAACTTTGGCCGGTGGCAGGCCGCGGGTGCCAAAACCGCCACCGAGCGCGCCACGGAGATCTGGCGCCAAACAGTCGATGCGTACCAGCCGCCACCCCGCGATCCTGCGATCGTCGAGGCGCTTAATGATTTCGTCGCCCGGCGTACGGCCGAAGGCGGCGCACCTCCCGTCAGCTGATTACAGTAGAAAGACAAGCGGAAAAACAAGTCATGAAAAATCAGGCAAAAGTAGTCGTGATCGGCGGTGGCGTAGTCGGCGTCAGCGTGCTTTATCACCTGACCAAGGCCGGCTGGCGCGATGTCATGCTGATCGAGCGTGCCGAGCTCACCTCGGGCTCGACCTGGCACGCCGCAGGCGGCATGCATACCGTCAACGGCGACCCGAACGTCGCCAAGCTGCAGCAGTACACCATCAATCTTTACCGCGAACTCGAGCAGATCTCAGGTCAATCCTGCGGCCTGCACATCACCGGCGGTCTGATGCTCGCCGGCACGCCGGAACGGCTCGACTGGCTGAGGATGACGGTGGCGCGCGGCCGTTATCTCGGCATGGATCTCGAACTCATCGACATGGCCGAGACCAAAAAGCGTTTTCCGCTGCTGGACGAAAAACATTTCGTCGGTGCGATCTATGACCCCATTGAGGGTCACGTCGATCCGTATGGCGTCACCCACGCCTACGCCAAATCGGCGCAAATCGGCGGCGCTGAAATCGTCCGACAAAATCGCGTGACCGATCTCAAGCAACGCGCTGATGGCAGTTGGGACGTGATCACCGAGCAAGGCAACGTACACGCCGAGCATGTCGTCAACGCCGGTGGACTATGGGCGCGTGAGGTGGGTCGCATGGTCGGCCTCGAGTTGCCGATTCTCGCCATGGAACACCAATACATCATCACTGATGATCTGCCCGAGTTGGCGGGTCAACCCGAGTTGCTGCACGTCATCGACTTCGAAGGCGAAATCTACATGCGACAAGAGCGCGGCGGCGTGCTGCTCGGCACTTACGAGCGCGCGGGCGTGCCCTGGTCGACGCGTACCACGCCTTGGGATTTCGGTCAGGACCTGCTGCCCAACGATCTCGAGCGTATCGCGCCCAGCCTGGACGTCGGCTTCAAACATTTTCCACGACTCGGCGAAGTCGGCATCCGCAAAATCGTCAACGGCCCCTTCACCTTTGCACCCGATGGCAATCCCCTCGTCGGCCCCGTTCCGGGATTGCGTAATTTTTGGGTGGCCTGCGGCGTCATGGCAGGTTTCAGTCAGGGCGGCGGCGTGGGTCTCGCGCTCGCGCACTGGATGGTCGATCGCGACCCCGGCGCCGACATCTGGGGCATGGACGTTGCGCGCTACGGCGAGTGGGCGACCCGTCGCTACACCAATGTCAAAGTCCGCGAAAATTACTCGCGGCGCTTCCGCATCCGCTTTCCGAACGAAGAATTGCCAGCCGCCCGCCCGCTCAAAACCACGCCGATTTACGATCGGCTGCAAGCCGAGAACCCGGTCTGGGGCGATTACTGCGGACTCGAACACGCGCTGTGGTTCGCGCCCAAGGGCAGCGACGCCCGCGAAGATGTCACCTTCCGTCGCTCCAATGCCCATGCGCATGTCGCCGCCGAGTGTCGCGCTGTACGCGATGCCGTAGGCATGATCGAAATCTCGAACTACGGCAAGTTTGAAGTCACCGGACCCGACGCCGAGCGCTGGCTCGCACAGATCATGGCCAACAAGGTACCGGCCAACGGACGCGTGACGCTAACACCGATGCTCAATGAAAACGGCAAGCTCATCGGTGATTTCACCATGTGTCGGATCAGCGTCGAGCGCTTCCTGCTGGTTGGCACGTATGCGGCAGAGCGTTTTTATCAGCGCTGGTTCGAAGCGCGCTTGGCCGGCTTCAAGGTACAAGTACGCGCCTGCGCGATGGAGTGGCTCGGGCTGTCGAT
>VGUP01000007.1 GCA_016874175.1 Gammaproteobacteria bacterium
GTAGCGAGCCGCGCATGGCGTACTCGCCGGGGCCGGCGACTTGGCTGACACTCGAATAGCCCGCCTCGGTGAGTCGCAGACGGAAGGCCTCGAGGGCGAGCCGCTCGCCCACGGCGAGCGAAAAGCTGCGACTCGCCACGTACTGCCGCGGTGCGAGCCGTTGCAGCAGCGTATCGACGGTGACGAGCAGCAGGCCGCGGCGCAGGGTCGGCAACTCGGCGAGCGCCAGCAGACGCTCGCTCGTGATGTCCGGATGGGGCGAGAACACGTCGTAGGGCAGCACCTCGCCGTCGGGCAGGGTGAGTACGCGCAGTTCAGCGGGGGCAAAGAAACCGAGCTCGGCACGCCGGCGTTCGAGGCTGCGGCTGTCGGGTTCGATGACGAGCCAGAGGCGCTCATCGGCTACGGCGGCCTCGGCAAGGGCCAGGGCCGCTGCGCTGCCATGCAGGCCCGTCCAGTGCACCTGCGGGCGCCCGGAATGGGGGATTAGGGGCCGGAGGAGCCGCGACATGGGCGCGCAAGCTTACCGGGCCGCCCCACGGAGGCAAGCCCTGCGATGTGGTTAAATTCAACCCGATGTTCCAGCCGCTCTCGCTGTTCGTCGGTTTGCGCTACGTGCGCTCACGAACGCGGAAATTCTTCGTGTCCTTCATTACCTGGGTCTCGCTCGCCGGCGTGGCCGTGGGCGTGGCCGCGCTCATCGTCGTGCTCTCGGTGATGAATGGCTTCGAGGGTGAATTGCGCGATCGCTTGCTCGCGCTTTCGAGTCACGCCCGGGTGGTGGCGACGGTCGCCGAGGGTGCCTCAGCAGAGGCCGGCGACTACGGCTGGTCGCAGGCACTCGCTGTATTGCGTGCGGATTCGCGGGTGCAGGGCGTCGCGCCCTACGTCGAAATCCAGTCACTCGTCCTGCGCACGCCCGAGATGTTGCCAGTGCAGCTGCGGGGGATCGACCCGGCGCTAGAGCCCAGCGTCTCGGCGGCGGCCGCGGCCATGGTCGAGGGTCGTCTCGAGGATCTGCTGTCTGGCGAGGATCGCGTGATTCTTGGCAGCGTGGTCGCCCGCCTGCTGGGTGTGGTCAGCGGCGATCGAGTGACCTTATTGGTACCCGGCGTCGAGCAAAGCGGCGCGCCCTCGCCACGCCTGCGCGAGTTCACCGTGAGCGGAATCTTTGAAGTGGGTTTGCATGATCATGACGGCACGCTCGCGCTGGCCCACATCGACGATGTCCGTGCACTCACGCTGGATGATGCGCGCGTTTTCGGTCTGCATGTGAAGCTGACCGATCCGCTGGCCGCCCCCGCAGTCAATCGCGAGCTCGGCGCTCGGCTCGATCGTGGGCTTGGTTTGCGCGATTGGACGCAGGATCACGCTAATTATTTTCGGGCCATCCGTATCGAGAAGGCGATGATGACGATCATCCTGATGCTGATCGTCGGCGTCGCGGCCTTCAATATCGTCGCCATGCTGGTGATGGTGGTCGCCGACAAGCGTACCGACATCGCCATTTTGCGCACCTTTGGTGCCACGCCGCGCAGCGTACTCGAGATATTTTTGACGCAGGGACTCGTGATCGGTTGGGCGGGTGTCGTGCTCGGCGTGCTGCTTGGGGTGCTGGTTGCTACCAACGTCGGCAGTATCGTACCCGTGCTCGAGGGTACTTTCAGTTTTCGGATCATGGATCCGAGCGTGTATTACGTGACGCAGATTCCCGCCGAGGTGCGGCTCGAGAATGTGCTGCTGATTGCCGCGCTCGCGCTCATTATCACGGCCGCGGCCACGGTATACCCCGCACTGCGCGCCTCGCGGGTCGCACCCGCCGAAGCGCTGAGGTACGAGTAGATCATGCAGCGTCCATGGGAATGGTTGGTCGGCACGCGTTACCTGCGCTCGACGCATAGGCGCGGTTTCGTATCTTTTGTCGCCTTCATATCGACGTTTGGTCTGATGCTGGGTGTGGCCGTGCTGATCGTGGTGCTTTCGGTCATGAACGGTTTCGAGCGCGAGTTGCGCTCACGCATTCTCGCGGTGACTTCGCATGCAACTTTGATGGGGTTCGAGGGCACGCTGCCTGACTGGCAGAACGTGCGGGCGCGGGCGCTGCAAGCCCCGGGCGTTCGTCACGCCGTGCCCTACGTCGAAGCGCAGGCCATGATTTCGCGCGACAGTCGCGTGCTGGGTACGGCGGTACGCGGCGTCGAGCCGACGCTCGAACGCGAGGCGACGGGACTCGGTCAACATATACGCGCTGCGCGCATCGAAAATTTGGTCGCAGGTTCCTGGCGCGTGGTACTCGGCTCGGCACTCGCCCGAGAGTTGGGTGTCGCCCGCGGCGATGAGGTCGTGTTGATCGTGCCCGAGGGCACGGCAACGCCTGAAGGCGTGCAGCCGCGCATGCGCAGACTCGAGGTCATCGGGACCTTCGAGTCCGGCATGTACGAGTTCGATCGTGGTCTGGTACTGATGAACATTGACGATGCCGCACGACTCTATCGAATGCGCGGTGAGGTGACGGGTATCCGCCTCGCGCTCGATGACCCCCGCCGCGCCGCAGATACGGTGCGCGAACTCGCGCTCGCCTTGGGTGGCGGGTATTACGTGAGCGACTGGACGCGTAATCACGCCAACTTTTTCCAATCGATCGAACTTACCAAGGGCATGATGTTCGTCATTTTGTTGATCATCGTCGGCGTCGCCGCGTTCAATATCGTTTCGACGCTGGTCATGATCGTCAAGGAAAAACAGGGTGATATTGCCTTGCTGCGTACCCTCGGCGCGTCGCGCGCCGATATCCTGCGCACCTTCGCCATTCAGGGCGTGCTGATCGGACTCGTGGGGACGCTGGCGGGGGCGCTTCTGGGTATTGCTCTGGCCGATCAGATCGAGGCGATCGTGCGCACCATCGAGGGGCTGTTCGGCGTACAGTTCATGGATGCCAAGGTTTATTTCATGACCGATCTGCCAGCGGTGGTGGAGTGGGGCGATGTCGCGCGGGTCTGTGGCGTCGCGTTTGTGCTCTGCGCCTTGGCGACGCTCTATCCTGCGTGGCGTGCGGCCCGCATGGAACCGGCGGAGGCCTTGCGTCATGAGTGAACCGACTCGCGAGCTCGTGCTCGAGGCCGAGGGATTGGTACGCGAGTTTCGCGAGGGCTCGAGTACCTTGCGCGTGCTCGATGGGCTGCAACTAAAACTCGCGCGGGGCGAGTGCGTGGCGATCGTCGGGGCGTCGGGTTCGGGCAAGACTACGCTGCTGCAAATTTTGGGCGGACTCGACCGCCCGACCGCGGGGCGCGTGTGCATCGCGGGTCGTGATCTGCACGCGCTCGATGAAGCGGAGCGTGGCGCGCTGCGTAATCGCAGTATCGGTTTCATTTATCAGTTTCATCATTTGCTGCCGGAGTTTAGCGCGCTCGAGAACGTGGCCATGCCGCTGCTCGTGCGTCGCCTGCCGACCGCCGAGGCCAAGGCCAAGGCGCAGGCCTTGCTTGAGCAAGTGGGGCTAGGTGAGCGGCTCACACATCGGCCGCATCAGCTCTCGGGTGGCGAGCGACAGCGGGCGGCGGTGGCGCGCGCGCTGGTGACCGAACCTGCACTGGTATTTGCCGATGAGCCCACCGGCAATCTCGATGGCCGTAATGCCGAGCAAGTTTTTGAGCTGATGCTGCGACTCAATCGCGAGCGTCACACCGCGCTCGTGATCGTCACGCACGATGCGCGACTCGCGGTACGCATGGACCGCGTGCTCACCTTAAGCGAAGGTCGACTCGTCAGCTGAGGCGCGAATCCGCGCGATTACGCGCGGTTCATTACTTGGTTCGACTACCGTGCGTGCGGTGTTTCTGCTGCACCCGCCACCGCCAGATCCGATCGAGCGCAATCCAGCCCACGAACCCGGTGACCGCCCCGCAGACCACGCAACCCAGCAAAAACGGCTGCCACATCGGTCCGAGACCGTTCTGCAGCCAATCCCAGCTGAGTTCGAAGCGGAACTGCCCCGGCGTCTCGCCGAGCAGCGTGCGACCCGTCAGATAGGCGACGAAATAGATCGGCACCACGGTCACCGGGTTCACGATGAACACCGTGCCGATCAGCGTGGGCACGTTTAGTCGCAGGAGCATCGCCAGCATGAACGCCACCGAAATATGTACAGGCAGCGGCACGTAGCAGATCGACAGCCCGACACCGAACGCCCCCGTGATGCTGCGCCGCTGCAGCGACCACAGCCGCGGGTCGACGAACACATGGGCGAAGGGTCGCAGATACCACGCATCGCGCAGCGTCTGTGCTCGTCGGCCGAGTTGACGAATGGTGTCGCGGAGCATTTCGGGGCGCCACTCTAGCAGCACCGTCGTCGGACTGGCGACTCTGCTCGGCACCTTGGCCGCGCTCTACCGACCGCTGCGCCCCAATCTACTGACCTTGGTTGCGCTCGCGCTGTTGTCCCTATCGGCGCTGTTCTTACCGTGGGTGCTGCGGATTTTCTTTGGCTATTCATTGCTGTGCTTCAGGAGCTCGCTGCTTGCGCTGGGTGTGAGTGCCATCGCGGCCTTGCTGATTTTGCTCGTCGCCCTCGATCAGCTCGCGCAGCGTTGGTTGCCCGCCGATGAGGGTACGCGTGTCATCGCCGACGTGGTGGTCGATTCGCTGACTGAGCGCATCGGACTTGCGCTCGAGTTCGCTGCACTCGTACATGTCGAAACACCGCAGCGACTGCCGCGGACATTGAGGTTACGGATCAGCTGGCGCGAGCCGCCCGCCGTACCGCCGCGCGCCGGTGAGCGTTGGCGTCTGCTACTGCAGGTGTCGGCGCCGCGAATGAACAGTAATCCGAGTGGTTTCGACGAGCAGCGCGAGTTTTTCCGCGATCGGCTGCAGGGCCGAGCGACGGTGTTGCCGTCCACGCTCAACCGGCGCTTGGCCATCGCGCAAGGTGGTTTACTCGTGCTGCGCGAGCAACTCGCGCGCGCCGTGCGCGACGCGGTCGTCGATCGCGATGCAGCAGCGCTCTTTGCAGGGCTGGCGGTCGGGGCCACGGGCGAGGTGAGTTGTGAGCAATGGCAGACTTTCAGCATCACCGGCACCACACATCTGGTGGCGATCTCCGGGATGCACGTGACGCTTTTTTGCTGGTTGGTGGCCGCTGGTGCGCGAGCATTCTGGCGGCGTTCGCCGCGACTCACCGGGCGCATCGATCGCGAAATCTTTGCTGCGAGTCTCGGTGTGCCTGCAGCCTGCGGCTATGCGTTGCTCGCCGGGTTTGGCATCCCGACGCAACGCACGGTAGTGATGCTCGCGGTCTGGTGGGTGTTGCGACCGTCCGGGCGCAGGCATGCGCCCTTCGATGTGCTCGGTGTGGCGCTGGTCGTTGTGCTCTGCATCGATTCCTTCGCTGCGCTCTCCTCGGGCTTCTGGCTGTCGTTCATTGCGATGGCTGCGCTGATTTTTGCAGGTGAGACTGACAAGGTTAAAAAAGCCGGCGCAGCGAGCACTCAAAGAATCGACAAGCCGCAAGTGTCGGCAGGTCGTTGCAGCGACAAGTCTTGGCTTGGCTGCGCGATAATCTGCGCACCCAATGGTGGGTCAGTTTGGCGCTGCTGCCGATCACGCTGCTTTGGTTCGCGAGTGTTTCGCTAGCGGGGCTGCTGGTGAATCTGCTAACAATTCCCGTGTTTTCGTTCGTGCTGGTACCGGCCGCGCTCGGCGGTAGCGCCATCGGCCTTTGGTCTGTAGCGGCGGCGCGACCGATTTGGTGGCTGGGTGAGCGTGTGCATGAGGTGTTCTGGCCCGCGCTCGTTGCCGTAGCCTCGCAACCTTGGGCCGCGATCGAGTGGAATCCGCTCGGGAGTGTGCCGTGGCTGCGCGCCGAGCGACCTGCCCATGGCGAAGTGATAGTCACGGCGCTCGAGGCCGGCCAAGGCGCGGCGTTCATCATTCGTACGCACCAGCACACGCTCGTCTACGACACCAGTGAGCAATTCGTCAGCGATGGTCGCGCGGCCGAGCGACTGGCGTTGCCGGCGCTACGCAGTTTCGGCCTCAAAAAAATCGACTTGCTGTTGCTTAGTCGAACACACGCCTACCGCGCCGCTGGTGCGGCGCGCTTGATGCAGTCTGCAAACGTCGTGCAGCTTGTGGGCGGCGGCGAATGGCCGGGCGCGGCGCGTGCGCTCGAAGATTGCACGCTGCCGCGTGAGTGGCTGTGGGAGGGCGTCGAGTTCACGCGCTTTGGCGAAGCGGACGGCTCCTGCGTGCTGCGTCTCGGCTTCAAGGCGAACCCCACGGCGCTGATCCCCGAGCGTCTCGATGCGCGTGAGGCTGCCGGGCTCGCCCGCCGTGCGCAGCGGGGCGAGCTCGATCTGGCGGCGACGGTGGTGATCGCGCCGCGACGCGGATCACCGGCGGCCGTCACGCCCGAGTTCGTGCGAGCGGTCGATCCGCAGTGGGTATTACTTGGCGGTCGCGAGGGCACTGCCGATCGACGACAGCGCGTCGCGAGCACCTGGCAGGTTGCGGCTGAGCGCGTCTATGCCACCGCCGAGCAGGGGGCGGTCACGATCCACCTGCGTGCGGGGCTACCGCCACGCTGGCTGCGGCACGCCGACCTGCAGGCCGACCCCCTCTGGCGCTATGATCCAAGGCACTAACCGTCGGCTTGCCGATGCCATGCAGGATCCACCACGCCCTTGAGCCAAACGCCGGTCGAAATCACCGACGCCGCCAAGGTCTACCGCCGCTTGTTGGGCTACGCGCGCCCGCACCTCGGCATGTTCCTCATCGGTGTGCTCGGCATGGCGTTGTTCGCAGCGACCGATGCGGCGCTGGCGGTGTTGGTGCAGCGCTTTTTGGGCGGTACCTTCGTCAACCCTGACCCGCGCATCATTTGGGCGATTCCGCTCGGCGCTGTCTTGCTGTTCGCGCTGCGCGGCATCGGCGATTACGTCTCCAATTATTTTCCGGGCTGGGTGGGTCGGCAGATCATCAAAACTTTGCGCGCTGAACTCTTTGCTCACTATTTGCGTCTGCCGACCAGGCATTACGACACGGCGGCCTCGGGCGGCATGCTGTCGCGCCTCACCTACAACATCGAGCTCGTGGCCGAGGCGACCACCAATGCAGTGACCGTACTCATCCGCGATACGCTCACCATCATCGGCTTGATCGTGATGCTGTTCTGGTACAACTGGCAGCTCGCAGCCTTTGTGCTCGCGCTCGCGCCGCCGATCTCCTGGCTGATCCAGTACATCAACCGTTCCTTTCGTCGTTACAGCACGCGTATTCAGGCGTCGATGGGTGATGTGACACTCGTCGCCAAAGAAGCGCTCGATGGTCACAAGGTGATCAAAAGTTTCAATGCGGAGCGGCACGAAGAAAATATCTTTGCTGCGGCCAACGAGCGCAATCGCCACAGCAACATGCGACTGATTGGCGCGCGGGCGCTCGCCAACCCGGTGGTGCAGATCATCGCTTCGCTCGGACTGGCCTGCGTGCTGTTCTTTTCGATCCGGCAGGTGTTCACCCATCAAATGCGCGTCGATGAGTTCATGGCGTTCATGACGGCGCTGTTGCTGATCACCGCACCGCTGCGGCGCTTGGTGCAGGTGTTCGGGCCGCTGCAGCAAGGCATTGCCGCCGGCGCCAGCGTGTTCGAGGTGCTCGATACGCCGATCGAGGACGCGGGCGGCTCGCGTACGATCGGGCGAGCACAGGGCGCCATCGAGTTTCGCGAGGTGGGTTTCAGTTACTCGAGCGCACAAGGCGAGGTGCTCTCGGGGGTCAGCTTCAAAGTCAGTCCGGGGCAGACGGTCGCCATCGTCGGCAAGTCGGGCAGCGGCAAGAGCACGCTCGCCAACCTGCTGCCGCGTTTCTTTGATCCGGACAGCGGCAGCGTGCTGCTCGACGGCGTCGATCTGCGCGAGTATCGACGCGATGATTTGCGGCGGCAGGTGAGTGTGGTCAGTCAGGAAGTGATGCTGTTCGACGACAGCATCCGCCGCAACATCGCTTTCAATATTACTGATGCTGCGACCGTAGCCGTCGAAGACGCCGCGCGCGCCGCTTATGTGCTCGACTTCGCGGCCGAGCTGCCGCAGGGCCTCGACACCCCCGTAGGGGAACGCGGCTCGCAGCTCTCCGGTGGGCAACGGCAGCGAGTGTCGATCGCTCGGGCGCTGCTCAAGGATGCGCCCATTCTGGTGCTCGATGAGGCCACGAGCGCACTCGACAACGAGTCCGAGCGCCGTATCCAGGCGGCACTCGCCACGCTGCAGCGCGGCCGCACCACACTCGTCATCGCGCATCGACTCTCGACCATCGAGCAGGCCGATCTCATCGTGGTGCTGCATGAGGGGCGGGTGGTCGAAAGCGGGCGGCACGCCGAACTCATTCAGCGCGACGGACCCTACGCGCAGCTGCATCGCTTGCAGTTCGCGGTCTGATGACTGCCAAGTCCGATGACGACAAAGATTGAAGCTTGGTTGCAAGGCGTGTGGTACCGCGGTCAACCGGGTGCGGCGCTGCTTGCGCCCTTGAGCGCGATCTTTGCCTTGGTTACCAGAGTGCGCCGCGCACTCTATCGATCGGGCCTGATCGGCGCTTATCGCGCGCGCATTCCGGTCGTGGTGATCGGCAATCTCAGCGTCGGCGGCACCGGTAAAAGTCCACTGGTTGCCGCGCTCGCCAGCGCGCTCAAAAGTCGGGGTCTGCGGCCGGGTATCCTCACGCGTGGTCACGGAGTGCTGGTGTGCGAGCCGACACGGGTGACGCGCGATGCCGACCCCGGCGCCGTGGGCGATGAACCTTTGATGCTCGCGATCGCGACCGGTGTCGAAGTGATGGTGTCACCCGATCGTGCAGCGGGTGCGCGTGCGCTCGAGGCGCTCGGTGTGGATCTGATTCTTTGTGATGATGGTCTGCAGCACTACGCGCTCGCCCGTGATCTCGAGGTGGTGGTCATCGATGCGGCACGCGGTCTTGGTAACGGCCGGCTGCTACCCGCGGGTCCGCTACGCGAGGACGTCTCGCGTCTCGAGTCGGTCGATTGGGTGGTGGTGAACGGTGCAGTCGATGGCGATACGGCAAGCGGCCCGTGGCGCGGTCGTCGAGGCAGGTTAGCGATGATGCTGGTACCCGAGGCGTTGCGCGGCATTGCCGATCCGCTGCGTTGGTGCAGTCTAGAGGGCTTGCGCGCCGAGCCGGTGCATGCGGTTGCCGGGATCGGCCACCCCGCTCGTTTCTTTGCCATGCTGCGCGCGGCGGGGCTCGAGGTGATCGAGCACGCTTTTGTCGATCACCACGCTTTCGCCATGGGCGATCTCGACTTCGGCGACACCCGCGCCATTCTGATGACCAGCAAAGATGCCGTAAAATGCCGCCGCTTCGCCGATGCGCGCTGCTGGGAGGTCCCGGTGGTCGCGCGTTTCTCGCCCGATGGCGCGGCGAACATCATGACTGCGATCGAAAAACTTTGTCTCTCACGGCGACTCTGAGCGAGTCGCAGGCTGCAGGAGTCACACTGATAATGGATCATCGACTGCTCGATATTCTGGTCTGCCCGATCTGCAAGGGACCCTTGGTGCCGCAGCGCGAGGCGGCGGTCCTCGTGTGCAGGGCCGATCGGCTCGCGTTTCCCATCAGAGATGGCATCCCGATGATGCTGGAAGAAGAAGCCCGAGCCTTGTCCAGCGACGATCCCTTGCTCGCCCGCTGATCTCGCGATGTTTCGTATCGTCATCCCCGCTCGATATGCTTCGACCCGGCTCCCCGGCAAGCCGCTGCTGCCGATTGCGGGTCGTCCCATGCTCGCCTGGGTTCACGATCGGGCGTTGGCCTGCACGGCGCGTGAGGTGGTGATCGCCACCGACGATGAGCGTATCCGCATCGTTGCCGAAGCCTTGGGTGCGCAGGTCGAGATGACCGCACCCGAACATACGAGCGGCACTGATCGTATTGCCGAGGTCGCGGTGCGCCGCGGTTGGGCCGATGGTGATGTGGTCGTCAATTTGCAGGGTGATGAGCCCGCCATGCCGCGCGAGCTCATCCAGCAAGTGGCGATGCTGCTGATCGATCGCGTCGGAGCCGACATCGCAACTCTCGCGACGCCCGTGATCGATCGCGACGAATACTTTGATCCGAACGCCGTCAAGGTGGTCACTGACCTCGACGGGCGAGCGCTCTATTTCAGTCGCGCGCCGCTTCCGTGGTTTCGCGATCAGATCGATCCGGCCGGCGGCGAGTTGCAGGCCGTTGCGCGTCGTCATCTCGGCATCTATGCCTATCGAGTTGGCGCGCTGCGTCGTTTGGCGGCACTACCGCCGACGCCGCTCGAGCAAATCGAAAAGCTCGAACAGCTGCGCGCACTCGCGCACGGCATGGTGATTCAGGTGGGCGAGGCGAGCTGTCGCCCGGGCCCTGATGTGAATACGGCCGAAGATCTTGCCCGCGCATCGCTCGCGCTGGGGCAAGACCCCGGCCGTTATTGAGCGCCTTGCCGCGTCAGTAATCGTCGCGGCGCGTGCCGCTGCCGAAGCTCGAATACCCCTTGGTCGGGCTCGACGACCAGACCACTTTTTTCTCGGTGTCGACTGGGGTTTCAGCGGCGGCTGACGTTCCGGTCTCCGGAGTGACCTCGGTGGCCGCAGCAGGGGTCGTCTCAGCGACTGCAGGCTCCGCGACGACTGCAGGCTCCGCGACGACTGCAGGCTCCGCGACGACTGCAGGCTCCGCTGCGACGCTCGCCGGTGCGGGCGTAGCCGTGGCTTCGGGCGTCGCGGCGGGCTCCGGGGTCGTGCGGCCGGTCCAGCTGATTTGTCCCGTGACCGGCGGCGGCAGATCGGCATTCGCCGCGCGACTCGCATCGTTCGTCAACTCGGTGGCCGTCGTGGCCTCCGCTGCATCGACGGCTAGGTCATCGCGTTCTTCGCGACCCTCATCAAAGAAATCATCGGCACCGCCGTCTTCGTTGCCTGCCTGGCCTTCGCCAGCGTTCGTCGCGGCGCCCGCGGCGAAATCGCGCGAACCGCCACCGCGTCGACCGCGCCGACCGCGACGTCGACCGCGTCGGCTGCCACCTTCGCGCGGCCGCAGTGGACCCGCGGCCGCTGCGCCCTCGGCGCCTGCGGCTTCGAGCAGGGTGTCACCGGCATTCGATGCGGAGGCCGGGGTGATTTCTGCGCTCATCGAGTCGGCTGTAGCACTCAATGCTGCGCCGTCACCGGACATGACGACGGGCGCCGAGGCTGCGGCGGCGACGCTCTGCGCGTCTTCACTACGCGCGTCTCTGCGGTCTCGGTCACGGCGGCGCGAGTCGTCGCGCCCGGGCCGTGGGCGCTCATCTTGCCGATCGCTGCGTTTTTCAGTCGGTGCCGCTGCGGGCTTGGTTTCGGCCGGCTTCGCAGCCTCGGCCGCTTTGGGCTCCGTGCCCTTGCTGCGGTCGCGGTTGCGATCGCCCCGATCGCGACCGCCGCGCTCGTTGCGTTCGTTACGTTCGCCGCGCGAATCGCGTTGCTCGCGATCACGATCACGGCCGCGTCCGTTACGGTCGCGATGGCGTCCACGTCGATCGCCGCGTTCACTACGCTCACCGCGCTCGTCACGTTCGACCGCGCGCTCGGCCTGCGGCGCGCCGAAGAGCCAGCGCCACAGACGTACAAAGATTCCGAGCTGCGGACCGGCGGGTATGCTGATCGTGACCGCGGGTGCGGCTGCGGCCGCTGGCGCAGGGGCGTGAACGACAAACGGTGCGGGCGTCGTTGGCAGGAAAGTGGCGACGGCAGCAGGTTCCTGCGCCGCCTGTTTTTCCCGGCTAGTGGTCGCATCCGGCACCTTGGCGGGTGTCGGCATCTGGTAAGACATGCGCTTGAATTCCGGGGCTTCCATCTCATCGTCGCGAACGCGGCGGATGGAATATTCGGGCGTGTCGATATTGAGATTAGGCACGATCAACAATTCGACATCGCTCTTGTCTTCGAGCGTGCGCAACCACTCGCGCTTTTCATTGATGAGATAGGTCGCCACCTCAACCGGAACTTCGGCGATGACCTTGGAGGTACGATCTTTGCGCGCCTCTTCGCCGATGAGGCGCAAGATGGCAAGCGCCATCGACTCGACGGTACGGATGCTGCCGATGCCCTGACAGCGCGGGCAAACTTCGTGACTCGAGTCGCTGAGCGAGGGTCGCAGGCGCTGCCGCGACATCTCGAGCAAGCCGAAGCGCGACAGCCGGCCGATCTGGATCCGCGCGCGATCCATCTTCATGGCTTCGCGCAGCCGGTCTTCGATGGCGCGCTGATTGCGCGGCTCTTCCATGTCAATGAAATCGATGACGATCAGACCACCGATGTCACGGATACGCAGTTGGCGGGCGATTTCGTCGGCCGCTTCGAGATTGGTGTTGGTGGCCGTGGTTTCGATGTCGCCGCCGCGCGTGGCGCGCGCCGAGTTGATGTCGATCGAGACCAGCGCTTCGGTGTAGTCGATGACGATCGAGCCACCCGAGGGCAGTTGCACCTTGTGCGCATAGGCCGACTCGATTTGGCTTTCGATTTGGTAGCGGGTGAAGAGCGGGATGTCATCGGCGTACATCTTCAGCCGCCGACCGCCCTCGGCCGGCATGAAGCGCTGCATGTATTCCGCTGCGATCGTGTGCGCGTTCGGCTCATCGACCAGTACTTCGCCGATATCGTCCGAAAAATAATCGCGCAGGGCGCGGGTGACCGGATCGCTCTCGCGGTACACGAGGAAAGGCGAGGGGCGCGAGAGCACGGCCTTGACGATCTCATCCCACTGGATCTTGAGATTGTCGAGGTCCCACTGCAGCTCTTCGGCGGCCCGGCCGAGCCCGGCCGTACGCACGATTGCCCCCATGCCCTGCGGGATGACGAGCGCATCCATGATGCTCTTTATCTGGTCGCGCTCTTCGCCCTCGATGCGGCGGCTGACGCCCCCGGCACGCGGGTTGTTGGGCATCAGTACGAGGAAGCGACCGGCGAGCGAGATATAGGTGGTGAGCGCCGCGCCTTTGTTGCCGCGCTCTTCCTTTTCGACCTGCACGACGATGTCCTGACCTTCTTGCAGGATCTCGCGCATGTTGAGGCGCCCGCCGGAGGGATTTTTGAGGAAATACTCGCGCGAGATTTCCTTCAGCGGCAGAAAGCCGTGGCGCTCAGCGCCGTAATCGATGAAGCAGGCTTCGAGCGAGGGCTCGATGCGGGCGATACGCCCCTTGTAGATATTCGACTTTTTTTGTTCGCGAGACGGAAGCTCGATCGACAGGTCGTAAAGCTTTTGTCCGTCAACCAGGGCGACGCGCAGTTCTTCCTGCTGCGTCGCGTTCACCAACATTCTTTTCATGGGCCCCTAAACTCCTGATGGGGGCCGACAGTATTCCGGGGGTCGTCCGCTGGGACACCGCGACGCGCCGGGCGGGAAACCGCGGGCGTGCGGGCAGAACCAATGCATCGAGGTGGTGCATGAACAGAGTGACGAGGAAATAAAGCACGTTACGTCTGTCTTCTTGGTCTCTGGCAACCGAAGGCGCGTCGAACGACGCTGCGACTGTCGGCCGGATTCGATGGCCTCGTTGCCGAGGACCAACTAACATGCGACGCCCGCTTCGGGCGCCGCGCTAATGCCTGCGGGCGGCGAACCAGAACCGGTCAGACGCACTCGCGACCATTGGATAGTATGACAAAGCCCATGGAAAAACAAGACCTTACGAAACAAACCGGGCAAACGGCTGTGCGTCACGTCACGGTTGGTGAAGACGATGCCGGCAGCCGCCTCGACAAGTTCCTCACCCGCCAGTACCCGGAAGTCCCGCGGACCCGGTTATTTCGCATTATCCGTAAGGGTGAAGTGCGGGTGAATGGCAAGCGGGCAGGAATCGATACCCGGCTCGCCGAGGGCGACGAGGTGCGTTTGCCGCCGGTACGGCTCGAGGCTGCCGAGGCCAACTCGGAAAGCGGCGCTACGCCGATTCAGGCGCGTACGCGGGTCCCGGCGTCGCTGCTCGCGACCGTCACGGCCTCGATCATTCATGAGGACGAGCGGCTGCTGGTAATCAACAAGCCCGCCGGCCTCGCCGTGCATGGCGGCAGCGGGCTCAGTTTCGGGGTGATCGAGGCGCTACGCGCAGCCCACCCCGATGAGCGCGATACGCTTGAGCTCGTGCATCGGCTCGATCGCGACACGAGCGGGGTGCTGCTGGTCGCCCGTCGGCCCGCAGTGCTGCGCATGCTGCATGCTGGACTGCGCGAGGGCGAGGGTTTCGAGAAACGCTATCTGGCGCTCGTCAAAGGCAGCTGGCAGCTCGGCAAAAAGTGTATCGATGCGCCGCTGCATACCGATCTGCGGGTCGGTGGCGAGCGTACGGTCAAAGTTCACGGCTCGGGTAAAAGTGCGATCAGTGATTTTCGACCGGTGCAGGCCTTTGGTCGCATCGCTTCTTTGCTCGAGGTTTCCATCCTTACCGGGCGTACGCATCAGATCCGCGTGCATGCGGCCTATGCCGGGCATCCGGTTGCCGGCGATCCCAAGTATGGCGATGCCGAGTTCAACAAAGAAATGCGCGAGTTCGACCTCGAGCGGATGTTCCTGCATGCCTCGAGCTTGTCTTTTGTATGGCCCGATCGCGGTACCGAATTCAGCGTGAATGCCCCACTGCCCGCCGAGCTTGCGCGGGTGATCGATGCGCTCACTAACGTGTCGATGGGGCGGCGAAAGGGCGCAGGGTATTCGCGACCCAGATGAGCGGCAGCCCGATGAGAGCCGTCGGATCGGTGCTCTCCATGCGTTCGAACAAAGAAATCCCGAGTCCCTCGCTTTTGAAGCCGCCTGCGCAGTCGTGGGCGGGCTCGCGTTCGACATACTCGAGAATCTCGCGCTCGCTGAGTGTGCGGAACACGCAACGCGTCTCATCGCGATGTTGCTGCCAGAGCCCGGCCTCGATGCCGACGATAGCCACGGCGGTGTGGAAGGTGACCACCTGCCCGGAAAGGCGCGCCAGCATGGCAGCTTGCGCGGCGGCGCTGCCCGGTTTGCCGAGGCACTCGTCGCCGAGTGCGCAGACTTGGTCCGAGCCGATCACCAGCGCGCCGGGTTCGCTCGCCGCAATGGCCTTGGCTTTGGCGAGCGTGAGTCGTTCGGCGAGGTGTGCGGGCGGCTCGCCCTGCTGTCGAGATTCATCGATATCGGGGCTGCGGCAGGCGAAGGGGATGCCGAGCCGCTCCAGCAGCTGGCGGCGATAACGGGAGCTCGAGGCCAGCCAAAGCGGGCGGGTCAGGGCAGCGGAGGGGTTTTCAGCCACGGAAAACAACGGCTTACCAGAAAGTCGTTTTGACTCGAGGGGGGGTGGCCCCTATTATACGCGCCCCATGCTGGCCGACTGGTCACGACCTGTAGATGTCGATCGTTTGGCTGACGCGGGGGAGCTTCGGGAAACCGACCTGCCGCTCGCCGACATGCCCCGTCTTGTGCCGGCGCTCGCCAGTACTGAAGGTACGGCTCATTGCCGCATTGTCTTCAGTCGCGAACGTGGACAGCCGATGGCTGAAATTTCGGTCGAGGCGAGGCTCGGGCTGCGCTGCCAGCACTGCTTGCAGCCGGTGTGGCTGGCGGTCGACGATGTGTCGAAGGTTTGGTTGGTCACGGACCCCGAGCGCGCCGAAGAGCTCGATCCGGGGATAGAGCCGACCTTGGCGCCCGAAGGGCGAATCGCCTTGCGCGACCTCGCCGAAGAAGAGTTGCTGCTCGCGGTGCCGCTCGTACCGCGACACGAAGACGACACGCAGTGTGCACCCACCGAGGAGCAGGCCGCGGATCGTCAGCAGGAAGAAGAAGTTGTGCAGAGACCGTTTGCGGGGCTGGGCGAGCTCCTGAAACGCGGTCGTTGAGTGAATCGCCCGGTTTTCGAATTCGAGTTCGCAGGAGTCCGACATGCCAGTTCAAAAGAGCCGGAAGACGCCGTCCAAGCGCGGCATGCACCGTTCGCACGATCGCCTTGCCAAGCCCGCCCTGTCGGTCGATCCGCAGTCGGGTGAAACGCACTTCCGTCACCGCATCACGCCCGATGGTTTCTACTGTGGCAAGCGCGTGATCGAGAAGCCGGCTGACGAAGAAGTCGCAGGCTGATTGCGCATGGCGGGCCCATCGGCCCGCCCGCTCCCGATGATGGGAGCAAACACTGAATGACCGTCATCGCGCTCGATGTCATGAGCGGCGATCTAGGCGCGCAGGAATGCGTGCCCGCGGCGCTGTGCGCGCTGCAAGACGACCCGCTGCTTGAGCTCAAGCTGGTTGGGCAGCCAGAAATCATCGACGCTCTTTTGAGCGCGGCCGCGCCCGCCGGCGCACTGCGTCGCCGACTGCAAGTCGTGCCGGCAAGCGAAATTATTTTGATGACCGACGCGCCGCGCGAGGCGATCCGCCGCAAGAAAGACTCTTCGATGCGTGTGGCCATCGACCTCGTGCGCGAGGCGCGAGCCGATGCCGTGGTCAGCGCGGGCAATACCGGGGCGCTCACGGCGATCGCCCACTTCGTGCTCAAGTGTCTCGCCGAGGTCGAGCGCGCGCCGATCATGTCGGCCGTACCGAATGCCGCAGGCTATACCCATATCCTTGATCTCGGCGCCAATGTTCGCGCGACGGCGCATCAACTCGAGCAGTTCGCCATCATGGGCGCGATCGTCGCGCGTGATGTGCACGACACGCAGCGGCCGCGCGTTGGTTTGCTCAATATCGGTGCCGAGGAGAGCAAGGGACACGATCTCGTACAGGAGGCGCATGTATTGCTGCGCGCCTGGGCAGACAGCCACCGACATCGCGATTTCGAATACGTCGGTTTCGTCGAGGGCGGCGATATTTTCACCGGCAAAGTCGATGTGGTCGTGACCGATGGCTTCACCGGCAATGTGGCGCTCAAGACCATGGAAGGCGTGGCGGGACTCATCAGCGGTCGCCTGCGCAGCGAGTTCACCGCGAATTGGACCAGCAAACTGGCGGCCATTTTGTCCCGACCCGTGCTCAAGCGCGTCTCGGGCTCGCTCGATCCGCGCCGCTACAACGGCGCCGTCATGGTCGGCCTGCGAAAAGTCGTGGTAAAAAGTCACGGTAATGCCGATCGAGTGGCGCTCGCGCGCGCCATCGCCATCGCTGCGACGGCGGTGCGCCGTGAGCTCGTCACGCACGTGCAGCAGGCTTTGGAGGCTGACGCGCCGGCTGCGCCGTAGCGCAGCGCAGACTGCGCAACACGAAAATTTGCGGCCATCGGTCCCGAGGAGAGGGAATGCTCAAATATTCAAGGATCGTCGGTACCGGCAGTCATCTGCCTGAAAAAGTACTGACCAATGCCGATCTCGAGAAAATGGTCGAGACCTCGGACGAGTGGATTCAGGAGCGCACCGGCATCCGCCAGCGTCGTATCGCCGCGCAGGGCGAAACCACGGTGGATCTCGCGGTGCCGGCAGCGCGGCGCACCATGCAGGCGGCGGGTGTCGAGCCCGATGAAATCGATCTCATCGTTTTTGGTACCTGCACGCCCGACCAGATTTTCCCGAACTGCGGCGCCTTGCTGCAGGATCGACTCGGTCTACGCAATATTCCGGCGTTTTCGGTCGAGGCCGCCTGCAGCAGTTTCATCTACGCGCTGTCGATCGCCGACAAGTTCGTGCGGTTGGGTGATGCGAAGTGCGCGCTCGTGGTGGGTGCCGAGACGCTCAGTCGCATCGTTGACTGGAGCGATCGCAGCACCGCGATCTTGTTCGGTGACGGCGCCGGCGCGGTGGTTCTCAAGCCCTCCGCTGAGCAGGGCATCATTTCCACGCATCTGCACACCGACGGTTTTTTCAAAGATTTACTTTACTGCCCGGTCGGGCCCTCCAAGGGCTTTCATCAGGACGAGACGGGGCGCATCCCAGCGTTCATTCATATGGCCGGCAACGAGGTGTTCAAGATCGCCGTCAAATCTTTGGGTTCGATCGTCGATGAAACGCTCGCGGCGAACGGACTCGACAAGTCGGGGCTCGATTGGCTAGTGCCGCACCAGGCCAATATCCGCATCATTCAGGCGACCGCGAAGAAGCTCGAGATGCCCATGGAGCGCGTGGTGGTAACCGTACAGGAGCACGGCAATACGTCATCGGCTTCGGTGCCGCTCGCGCTCGATACCGCGGTACGCGATGGGCGCATCAAGCACGGCGAACTCGTGCTGCTCGAGGCTTTCGGCGGCGGCTTCACCTGGGGTTCGGCGCTGCTGCGGTTTTGAGATCGGCGCGTTGTGCAGTCGCCAAAAAAAACGCCGCGCGATACGCGGCGTTTTTTTGCCCGAAGGCCGGTCGCTCTTTCGAACGACCGTGATCTTGGTCCCGAAGGATTACTTCGAGATCGAGCGTTTGAACATGCGGTCAAGCTTCTCGTTGGTCGCGTCGCAGCAGGACTGGCTGGCCTGAGCAGCGGCGAGAGCCTGGTTGGCGGTCGACTGCGCTGCGTTCGCGGCCGAAGCGGCCGAAGCGGCGGCACCGTTGGCAGCGTCGGCAGAGCTCTTGGCGGCAGCGACCTGCGACTGCAGGCTCGAGACCTGAGTCTTCAGGCCATCGATCTGGGCCTGCAGGGGCTTGAGGTCGGTGCAGCCGGCGAGGGTGGCAACGGCGACGACGGCGGCCATCGTGACGACGATCGGAGTCTTCATTTTTGGAAATCCTCTTGAGAAAAGTGACAGAAAAAAACTTTGGCGGAACCGAGGCCGCCATTCGGTCGACCCCATATCCTCGAAATTATAACTGCACCAGAACGCGAAAGGGATTGCAAGCGCGCCAAGGTTGCAAAAAAGCCTTACCCGTCAGCGTTTTCGGCGCCGGATCCTAGGCGCTCCGCAAGCGGGTCGGTGCAGGAATCCTTCGGCGATCAGAGTAGCGGGCGGCATAATAGCCGAAGAAATGTCCTCCTCCCCGCGTGTCCTTTTTGTTCCGGTGAGTGGCCCTAGCGGTATGGGCGAATTCGCCCGGGCGCGTAGCCTTGCGGATGCGCTCAGGGCGCGCTGGCCAAATGTTGAAACGCACTTCGTATTGCATCGCGAAGCCCCCTACGCGCGTAATTTCCATCACCCGGCGACGCTGGTGCCTGCTTCACCCACGCTCTGCACGGCGGAGGTCAAGCGGGTGATTACGGAATTCGCCCCACAGGTCGTGATCTTTGATAACGCGGGTCGTACCGGCGCGTTGCGAGCCGCGCGGCGAATCGGTGCGCGTGTCATTTACGTCAGTTCTCGAGGTCGGCAGCGGTACAAAGCCTTTCGCTTGCGCTGGATGCGCCTGCTCGATGAACACTGGATCTCTTACCCTGCAATGATTGCGGGGCATGCAACGCTGCTTGAGCGTTTGAAGTTGAGACTGCTCGGGCGACCGACACTGCGTTTTCTGGATACCGTGCTCGCGCCTGCGGACGAACCTGCTGCGCAGACTCTGATCGCCGATTTCGGTATGCCCGATGTACTCATCGTGCCGGGCGGCGGCAGTCAGTTTCACGATTCGTCGATGACTCCGGCGCATTTCGCCGGGTGGGGCACAGCGCTTGCTGCCGCAGGTTTTCGCGTGCTGTTTGTCGCTGGTCCGGCTTACGAGGGGCCATCGTCGATGGATCCACGTTGGCGGTTGGTGCGCGGCGTAAGTGGGGGTGCTCTGCGCGTGTTGCTCGAGCGGTCGCGCCTCGTGCTCGTCAACGGCGGCGACACGCTGCTGCAGGCCCTCGCGCTCGGTAAGGCCTGCGTTGCCGTGCCGATCGCCGGCGATCAGGCTGCACGGATCGCGCGCTGTGCGGAACTTGGCGCCGTGCGCGCGCCCACGCCGCAGGCCGACGCCGTACTGCGAGAATGTCTCGATCTGCTTGAACATGAGGGATCTCGTTTGGCACTCGAAGAAAAGGTTCGCGCTATCAGCTTTGCGGATGCCTTGCCGCGGCTGCTCGAGCGGATAGTTGAGCTCACTGCAGCCTCTTTGAGGCTGGGCGCAGTAGGACGTAAATCCTAGTCTTTGAGTCAATCGACGAGCGGGATAAGCGCGAGAAAAAGCCTCTCGTACTCCGCATTCATGCGTTCGCGACCGTATGCCGAAATCGCTTCCAGCCGAGCGGTGGCGCCCAGTCTTTGTGCCAGTGACTCATCTCGTAGCAAACGCTCGATGGCATCGGCGAGGCTCTTCGGGTCTTCATGCTCGCAGAGCAGGCCATTGATGCCATCGCAAACGATTTCCTGGACACCCGGAACGCGTGTGCCAATGACTGCACAGCCCGCAGCCATGCCCTCGATCAGCGCCAGAGGCATGCCTTCGTAGTGCGTGCTGAGCACGGCGATTTTCGTGCGACTCAGGCGTTCCGGAATATTGCGTAACATTCCACAAAAAACTATTTGATCTTGCAGCTGTAAATCTTTGACTAGTTTTTCGGCGGCCGCGCGATGCCGCGCCTTGCCGCCTCCTGCAAGATAAACAGCAGGCCGCAGTCCGCGTTCGCGCAGCATGGAGATGGCGCGAATCAGCGTCAGATGATCTTTCTGTGCGCCGAAGCGAGCGACCATGATCAGGGCTGATTCGCGGCTTGCAAGAGCAAGCGGCTCGATTTTCACGAAAGGCGCCAGATCAATGCCGTTAGCAATTGCGGTGGTGCGTCCGGCCGGAAAACCCAGTTCCAACAGTCGTTGGAGTACGCCAGGGCCGCAACCGACGATCCGCGCCGTTCGCCGCCCCAGCCATCGTGCCTGCGCCAGTCTCCAGCGGGTATAGCGCTCGCGCGTGTTGTGCTCGACGTGCACCAGCGCGGGCACGCTCGCGAGTAGTCCGGCGTATCGTCCCCACAAGTGCTCGCTGAAGCCATGCGCGACCAAGACATCGGGCCGATAGCGCAAACAAAGTTTTCGCAAAGAAACAATCGTCGCAAGGTTCGCCCAGCCAGAGACAGTCTCGACCGGTAAACCGCGCTGTACCAGCTCTTGGATACGCTCTGGCTTGGTATGTCGTTTGCGTCGGAGGACAAGCAGCGGTTCAACCTTGGTTCCTGCGAGAGCCGCTTCGACCAGTTGAATGGCAACTTGCGTGGCGCCGCCGCTGAAGCCGCCGCTGACGAAATGCAGTACGCGAACCTTGCGGGCAAGGTCAGGCGATCGTGTCGCCCGATCCTCAGCGCTTACCATCACGCAGAATTTCCCGCGCTGCGTTCATGCCGGGCACGCCGGTGACGCCACCGCCCGGGTGTGCGCCGGAGCCACAAAGATAAAGTCCGCCTACGGGCGTGCGGTAGTCGCCGTAACCGAGCGCAGGTCGCGCCGCCCACAGCTGATCGAGACCGAGCGCGCCGTGAAAGATATCGCCACCCGCCAAGCCGAGCTTTTCTTCGAGATCGAGTGGCGAGAGCGCCGAGCGGCCGACGACGCTGGCGCGGAAATTCGGCGCGTAATCATTGACCGCATCGATGATGAAGTCGGCAGTCGCCTCGCGCATGCCGGGCGTATTCCAGTTGCGTTCGGGTGCGTCGGGCCGCGCGAGATCGTAGTCGAAGTGCTGGCAGAAGAGACTTGCGACGTGCGCGCCCTTGGGCGCTAGCGTGTCATCGAGGGTCGACGGGATCAGCATCTCGACGATGGGTTCACGCGAGATGCCCTGCAAACGCGCTGAAGCAAAGGCGCGATCCATGTAGCCGAGCGAGGGGGCCATGATGATGCCCGCACCGAGATGCGACTCGTCGGCGCGCGAGCGTCGCGCGCTGAACTTCGGCAGTTCGCTCAGCGCAACGTTCATGCGGAACGTGGCCGAGCCCACGCGCCAGCGTTCGATATGATTGCGGAAATCTTCGGGCAGGTCCTCGGCGGCGAGCAAAGATAAAAACAGCAGCTTCGGACCGAGATTACCGATGATGCGCGGTGCGCCGAAGATTCGACCGTCGACGAGTTTGATGCCGCTGGCGCGCACGGCGTTGTGCGCATCGCGTGTCGCACGCTCGCGCGTGGTGATGATGTTCGCGACCGGCGCATCGCACTCGATATGCACGCCGAGCCGACGCGCTTCGGTGGCGAGAGCTTGGGTAATCGCGCCCATGCCGCCGACGGCATGTCCCCAGACCCCCGACTTGCCGTTCACTTCGCCGAAAGCGTGGTGCAGCAGCACGTAGGCGCTGCCTGGTGTATAGGGGCTCGCATAGCTGCCGACGACCGAATCAAAACCGAACAGTGCCTTGAGAGGTTCGCTCTCGAACCAGTGATCAAGGATTTCGCCGGCGCTGCGCGTGAAGAACTCATGCAGTTCGCGCTGTGCCGCGAGCGGCATGGCGCGAAACTCGCGACCGAAGCGCAGTACCTCCCAAAGATCACGCACGCGACGCAGGTCGGTGGGCGGCGTACGCTGCAACAGGGCGCGCAGCAAATCGACGGCGCGACCGAGCAGCGCATGAAAATCGGGCAGGCGGGCGGCATCACGCGTGCTGTAGCGACGGATTTCTTCGAGCGTGGTCGCCGAGTCGGGACCGGCACTGAACGAATCGCCATCGGGCAGTGGCAGGAAGTTCTGCATCGGCCGCTCGAGGATGCGCAGTCCATGTTCGGCGAGACGCAATTCGCGGATCACCTTCGGTTCGAGCAGGCTGACGGTGTAGCTTGCGGTCGAGTTGCGAAAGCCCGGCGCGAATTCCTCGGTGACGGCGGCACCGCCGACGATGTCGCGGCGCTCGAAAACCCCCACCCGCAAGCCCGCCTCGGCTAGATAACAGGCACAGACGAGGCCGTTGTGACCGGCGCCGATGACGAGAGCATCGAAATCGGTGGTAGGGGGGTTGCGACTGGATGAATTCACAGGTACTGTATGTATCAACACTGCATAGATAAACAGGGGTGTCCCGTGTCAGACCTCACGCCACGACAAACCGAAATTCTCCGTCTGATTCAAAGAGCTATTGCCGAAACCGGCATGCCGCCCACGCGGGCAGAAATCGCGCAAGAGCTCGGGTTCAAGTCCGCCAACGCCGCCGAGGAGCATCTGCGCGCACTCGCCCGTAAGGGTGTCATTGCGCTCGTGCCGGGCACCTCGCGAGGCATCCAACTCAAGGACATCCTGCGCGAGCAGCTCGGTCTGCCGCTCATCGGCCGCGTTGCCGCCGGCAAGCCCATTCTCGCAGAAGAGAACATCGAAGCGCGCTTCAACATCGATCCCGACATTTTTTCGCCCCGTCCTCACTACCTGCTCAAGGTCACCGGCATGTCCATGAAAGACGCCGGCATCCTCGACGGCGATCTGGTCGCGGTACATCGTACCCCCGAGGTGCGCAATCGTCAGATCATCGTCGCGCGTCTCGAGAACGAGGTCACGGTCAAGCGCTACAAGCAAGAAGGTCTGACGGTCTGGTTGTTGCCCGAGAACCCCGACTTCGAACCCATCCGCGTCAATCTGCGTGAAGAGCCACTCATCATCGAAGGCGTGGTGGTCGGTGTGCTGCGGCGTGGTGCCACGGGTGGCAAGGCTGCCTCTGCGGGTCTGATGTAAGCGACCAAGAAGTCACCACCTCTCCGAGGTTCGCCATGAAAAATTTTGAACTGCGCCTCTCTCCAGGCGCCACGGACGCGCTCGTCCGCGAAAAAGTGATACCCAAGCGGGCACGTCGTCAAAGTTTCAGTTGCCCTTGTGGTTGCGGTCGCAGCCGCTCGTTTACACAACCGCGTTCTTTGCGAATCTCGGTGTTCGCAAAGCCACCGTCCGGTTTGCCGGCGTGAGACATCGCCGATCGTGCCGCGCACGCTGCCATCATGGGTCAGGTCACTCCAGACAGCCCGTCCGAGCCTACGCTCGAGCGCTTGCTCGAGCACCCGGCCATTTGGCGCGGTCGCAGCGCTGCACGCACCGCTACGCTTGGTACGGGGTGTCGTCGGCTCGATGAGGCTTTGCCGGGTGGTGGTTGGCCCGCAGCCGGACTCACCGAGATCCTCACCGCGCGCAGCGGTCTTGGCGAGCTGCGTTTATTGATCCCTTTGCTCGCCATGCTCGGACGCGAGCTGCCCGCGCGTTGGGCTGCCTGGATATCGCCCCCCTTCGAACCTTACGCCCCTGCACTCATCGCGGCAGGTGTGCCGCTCGAGCGTCAGCTCGTGGTGCGTACGGCTGATCCCGCCGGGGCTATCGAGCAGACACTCGACTCGGGCGGCTGCGCGATCGTGCTCGCGTGGTTCGCTGCGACAGCGCGCAGCAGCGGGGTAGCGCGTACCAACAAGTCAACGCAGCTCAGCCCCTTGCGTCGTTTGCAACTGGCGACGCAGCGCAGCCAAGTACCGGCTTTTCTGTTTCGTCCGCTCGATGAGGCGGCGCAGTCCTCACCTGCAGAGCTGCGTCTTGTCTTTGAGCCCTCACTCGAAGGTGGGCGTTTGCAACTTTTGAAGAGCCGCGGTGGCGAGCGTCGCCCGCTCGATATTCTTTGGAGTGAATGGCGTGAGCTGAATCGGTGCGAACCGAAAAAGGGCAAATCAGCGCGAGATGTCCATGACCAGACGTGAGCGCGCCTCATCCGTGACCCGCGCGTTTCGTGCGCCGCGGCGCCCCCAGCTGTCGCAGCGACTGCAGTCGTTACCAATACCTCAGTCAACTCGGAAATCCGAGCCGCTGCTGCTCGAGTCCTTGTTCGACAGTGCGCCCGAGTCCTGGATCGCTTTGCTACCTCAGCCTTCTCTATCGCAGCACTTACCGCAGGGCGAGGTCGAGGTTGTTGATTCAGCGTTACTTCAACGCCTAGCCTCGATTGCCGGCGGCTTCACCTCGCGCGTGAGTCTCGAGCCGCCTGATGCGCTGCTGCTCGAAGTGCGCGGCAGTTTCCAGTTGTTCGGCGGCGCGCAGTCGTTATGTCTGCAGTTGCTTGAGCGTTGCCGACAAGCAGGCGTCGAACTGCGTTGGTCGCTGGCACCCACGCCGCTCGCAGCGCTCGCGCTCGCCCGCGCCGGAGGCGAGACCATTGTGCTCGCTCGAGATCGTCTCGCCGGTGTGCTTGCGCCCTTGTCGCTCAAAGTATTGGGCTGGCCCGCGCATACCGTGGTTCGGCTCGATGCCGTGGGCGTGCGTACTTTGGGCGCTGCGCTACGCCTGCCACGCGCGAGTTTTGCCCAGCGCTTTGGTCAGCAGACCTTGCTTGCGCTCGATCGGCTCACGGGTGCAGCACCAGAGCCGCGCCGTATGTTCGTCACCCGTGAGCGCTTTCGCGCGCAGCGCGAGCCCGGGTTCGAGCTCTACGCACAGCCGATGGTGCTGCAGTGTCTCGAGCCGCTTTTGCTCGAGCTCGAAGATTTCTTGCGGACTCGCCAATCGGGTATCGATCTTTTGATGCTGCGATTGCAGCATCGTAATCGCCCGCCAACGCGCATTGACTTGCGTCTTGCGAGCGCTGAATTACTGGCCAAACAATTCCGCGAGCTGCTGGTGTTGCGCTTGTCGCAAATCGAGCTGCCAGCTCCGGTGCAGCGCATCAAATTGCGATCCGGTCCGCTGCAGCCCTTGGTGACCTGCAGCGAGTCGATCTGGCGAGCGGGTGAGCATGGTGGCGCTGCAGGGCGCGAGTCACCGGCGCTGATCGAACGTCTGCGTGCACGATTTGGCAGCGCTGCCGTCTATGGTTTGTGCCTCATACCCGAGCATCGACCCGAGAATGCCTGGGGTATTGCCGAGCCTGGGGTGGGCACGGCCTCTGTGCCCAAGTTGACATCGAGTGCGATGTCGCGGCGACCGTTATGGCTGCTGCACGAGCCCGAGGCATTGCCCTCGGCGCTGCAGGACCTGCAGATCGTCGAGGGTCCGGAGCGCATCGAGACGGGATGGTGGGATGGTCGAGAGGTCGCCCGCGACTATTATATCGCGCGCGATGAGGCAGGGGCGGAACTTTGGGTCTATCGCGAGCGCATGCCGCCACACGCGTGGTATCTGCATGGGGTTTTTGGCTAAAGCCGAGCTTAGCGACCGGTGAATTTGGCGCTGCGCTTTTCTGCAAAGGCGGCGAAGCCTTCGCGGCTGTCACTGGTGTTGCCGGCGAGCGAGGTCATCGAGCGCGCTTCGAGGGCCAGTTGTTGCTCGAGAGTGTTGTTGCCGCTCGCGAGGAGCAGGCGCTTGACCTGGCCGAAGGCGCGGGTCGGGCCGTTGGCGAGCGAGGCGGCGAGATCGCGCGTCTTGGCTTCGAGTTCGAGGTCGGGTAGGACCATGGTGACGAGCCCGGAATTCTTTGCTTCGGCAGCGCTCAGCACGGGGTTGAGCAGCATCAATTCTTTGGCACGAGTCGGACCGACGATGCGCGGCAGGTGAAAGCTGGCACCGCCGTCCGCCGACATGCCGATGCGCGTGTAGGCGAGGGTGAGTTTGGCCGACTCGGCGGCGAGGACGACATCGCCGCTGATGGCGAGACTGAAACCCGCGCCTGCCGCCGTGCCGTTGATCGCGGTAATGAGTGGCGCCGACATGCGCGAGAAACAGCCGACGGCAGCATGCAGCGGACCAATGATGCGATTGAGCAAGCCCGCGACCTCGTCGCCTGCGGCCACGAAGCTCTGCACATGACCGCCGCCACTGAAGAAGCGCCCTCTGCCGGTGAGTACCACGGCACGAATCACCGGGTCGGTTTCGCAACGCGTGGCTGTCTGCAACAACTCGTTGGCCATGTCGACGTCGATGGCATTGGCCGATTCCGGGCGGTTGAGCGTGATGCGGGCAACGCCGCCTTCAAGGACGAATTCGATGTGCTGGAAGCTCATGGTCGGTATTCCGTGCTGCGAAGCGGGGGGGGGGTGGTGATTCGTTATTGGCGTCGCCGCTCACGGCTGTGCGTTTTGCGTTCGATGAGTTTGCCGGTGACGTATTTGTGCAGGATGCTGCTGATCAGCGACTGGTAAGGCAAGCCTTCTTCGATCGCCTTGGCTTGCAGACTCTGCAGATCGGCGGTTGTCAGGCGGATGTTGATGCGCTGATCTTTAAGGGCGGTACGTCTCATGGCCTAAATACTGTATAAATAAACAGTACTATGGGTCCAGCCACGAAAGTCCCCGATTTGCCCGGGTATGCCGAGTTGCATTGCCTGAGCAGTTTCAGTTTCCTGCGCAGCGCTGCGCAGCCCGAGGAGTTGGCGGCGCGCGCGCTCGAGCTCGGCTATGCGGCGCTCGCCATCACCGATGAGTGTTCGGTGGCGGGGGTGGTGCGCGCGCATGCGGCACTCAAGGGCACGACGACCCGCCTCATCGTGGGCGCTGAGTTCCGCCTCGACTGCGACACGCCGCTGATCGTGCTTGCGACCGACCGGCAGGGGTACGGTCAGCTATGCCGCTTGATCACTCGCGGGCGGCGCGCAGTTCCCAAAGGTCAATATCGCCTGAGCCGTGCCGATGTCGCGGCCCTGATCGAGCCGCGGCACTGCCTTGTGCTGTGGGCGCCGCGTCCTGCAGATCTCGCGCGGCAGTCTTTGATCACCGCTTGGCTGCAGCAGCTCTATGCCGGATCCGCATGGATTGCGGTCGAGCTGCTGCGCGATGGCACCGAGCGCGCGCATCTGGCCGCCTTGCGTGCACTCGCGGCCGAGGCGGGTTTACCGCTGGTGGCTGCGGGCGATGTGCGCATGCATGTGCGCGAGCGACGTCGTCTGCACGATGCGATCACCGCGATCCGCCTCAACACCCGAGTGGAGGAGGCGGGCTTTGCCTTGCTGCCTAGCGGTGAGCGTCACCTGCGTACACGCCAGCGTCTGGCCAAGCTTTACCCGCCCGACCTGCTCGCCGAAACGCTCGCAATCGCTGCGCGCTGCCGTTTTTCGCTCGATGAATTGCGCTACGAATATCCGCGCGAGATCGTTCCTGAAGGGCAAACCCCGGCTTCCTGGCTGCGTACCTTGGTCGAGCGCGGCGCCGAACGGCGCTGGGGCGGGATGCCACCGCCGGCGAGCGGTCCGTCTGCAGCCATGCATCCGGCACGCGATGCCATGCCGCCCTATGTGCGCACGCTGGTCGAACACGAACTCGCGCTGATCGCCGAGCTTGCCTACGAGCCGTACTTTCTCACTGTGCACGACATCGTCGAATTTGCCCGCAGCCGTGGAATTCTTTGTCAGGGACGCGGCTCGGCCGCCAACTCTGCCGTTTGCTATTGCCTCGGGATCACCGAGGTCGACCCCTCGCGCATGTCGATGCTGTTCGAGCGTTTCATCTCGCGCGAGCGCAACGAGCCGCCGGATATCGACGTCGATTTCGAGCATGAGCGGCGCGAAGAGGTCATCCAATATGTCTATCAAAAATATGGCAGACATCGGGCTGCCCTCGCCGCCACGGTCATCAGCTATCGCCCGCGCAGCGTGCTGCGCGACTTGGGCAAGGCGCTGGGTTTTGCGCCGCTGGCAGTCGAAAAAATCGCTACGGCCGTCAGCCGCTGGGATCGCAGCCTCGACAGTACGGGCGACACCAGCAGTACGGGCGACACCGGCAGCACCGACAAAAACACCCCGCTCGCGGCTTTTCTCGAGCGGCTCGCCGAGGCGGGCTTCGACCCCGAAGATGTTGTGCTGCGGCGGCGTCTGACGATGCTGCTCGAGTTCGCGCCGCAGTTGCTCGGTTTTCCGCGACATCTTTCGCAGCATGTCGGGGGCTTCGTGATTGCGCGTGATTGTCTCGAAGAACTCGTGCCAGTCGAGAACGCGAGCATGGCGGATCGCACGGTCATCCAGTGGGATAAAGACGATCTCGATGCGCTCGGTTTGCTCAAGGTCGATCTGCTGGCGCTTGGCATGCTGACGGCGATTCGTCGTGCGCTCGTCATGATCTCGGCGTGGCGGGCGCGCGAAGGTGGTGCTCCGCTCACGCTTGCGAGCGTGCCGCCCGAGGATCCGCGCGTCTACGACATGCTGTGCCGCGCCGATTCGGTGGGCGTGTTCCAGATCGAGTCGCGGGCGCAGATGGCGATGTTGCCAAGACTGCGACCGCGCAATTTCTATGATCTCGTGATCGAAGTGGCCATCGTGCGACCGGGGCCGATTCAGGGTGACATGGTGCACCCTTATTTACGGCGCCGCAGCGGTGCGGAGCCCGTCAGCTATCCGAGCGACGCCGTGAAGGGCGTATTGCAGCGTACGCTGGGCGTGCCGATTTTCCAGGAGCAGGTGATGCAGCTTGCCATCGTCGCCGCCGGCTTCACGCCGGGCGAGGCCGATCAGCTGCGGCGTGCGATGGCCGCCTGGAAGCGTCACGGCGGACTTGGGCACTTCGGCGAGCGACTCATCCGCGGCATGCGCGAGCGCGGTTACGGCAAAGATTTCGCCGCCCGAATCTTTGGCCAGATCCAGGGCTTTGGTGAATACGGTTTTCCGGAGTCGCACGCGGCGAGCTTTGCGCTGCTCGTCTATGTATCGGCCTGGCTCAAATGTCACGAACCCGCCGCATTCACGGCAGCGCTGCTCAACAGTCAACCGATGGGTTTTTATTCACCCTCGCAACTGGTGCGCGATGCGCGCGAGCATGGCGTCGAGGTGAGACCCGTCGATGTCTGCGTGAGCGACTGGGACTCTACGCTCGAGCCGACGTCGGGCGGTCGTCCTGCAATCCGACTCGGTTTGCGACTCGTCCATTCTTTGAAGCAGGCTGCGGCTGAGCGCATCGTTGCCGCCCGAAATTCAAACTCTCTGCAGACTGACGCCGATACGCTGCCCTTCGCCGATCTGCAGCAACTCGCCGAGCGTGCGGCACTCGATCGCGGTGATCTCGAGGCGCTCGCGGCCGCCGGGGCCTGCGCTGCGCTCAGCGGCAATCGACACCGAGCTTTTTGGGCGGTGGCGGGAACCGAGTTCGCGCTGCCGCTTGCGCCGCCTGCGCGCGAGGAGGCCGTACCGATGCTCACCGTACCCACCGAGGGCGAGAATCTTGTCGCCGACTATCGGCATCTCGGTTTGACGCTGGGTCGGCATCCGCTCGCATTGTTGCGCGCGCCGTTCGAACGGCAGGGCGTATTGCAGGCAAGGCAGCTCGCGAGCGTGGCTGATGGCGCGCAGGTGGCCGTGGCTGGACTCGTCACCACCCGTCAACGTCCATCAACGGCGAGTGGCGTCACTTTCGTCACGCTTGAAGATGACACCGGCAACATCAATTTGATCGTCTGGAAAAACATTGGTGCGGCACATCGGCGCGCGCTGTTCGAGTCGCGTTTGATGCAGGTGCAGGGACGACTGCAACGTGAGGGTCTCGTCACCCACGTTGTGGTCGAGCACATCCATGACCGGTCGAGATGGCTCGGTCGGCTACTGACGCGCTCGCGCGACTTTCGTTGACGGACGAGCTAGCGCTGGCTGGCGCGCTTGCTGCGCGCACCGCCTGCACCTTCGAGGCCGATGTCGTAGTCGTCGAAATCGCTGATGAGGTCAGCGGTGTGCTTCTCTTCGCGCAGTCGCTCAAGGCGGCGCCAGGCGGGATCTCCGCTCGGTTTCGGCGCGCCGCGACGGCGCGAGGTATCGAAGTCACGAATGACCTGATCGACGTCCTCGCCCGAGTCGAGATCAGCTTCCTCGTCGTAGTCTTCCTGTTCTGGTCTCTCGTTCATGCCCCAAATTTCATGGCACAGGTGCCATAAACCCCAGACGCGCGAAATTTATTTCGCCGCGCGCCATCTTGCAACGGGGTGTCAGGAAAAATTCACGAACGAGTGTTGCGCGCGTGCATCAGCGCACGAGGGTGTTCATTTCAAAGATGGGCATCAGCATCGCAAACACGATGATCAGCACGAACAGTCCCATGCCGACGATCAGCAGCGGGCCAAGCAGACCGACCAGCGCGGTGAGCAGGCCATCGAGTTCGCGTTCCTGGTTGGCGGCAGCCCGTTCCAGCATTTCTTCGAGCCGACCGCTGGCCTCGCCACTCGAGATGAGATGCACGGTCATCGGCGGAAAGAGTCGACTCGCGGCGAGCGAGCGACCGATGGGCGCACCCTCGCGTACTCGCTCGGTGGCGGTGGTCACGGCGTCACGCATCGGCAGATTGTTGATGACCCCGCCGGCAATGTGCAGCGCTTCGAGCACCGGTACCGCGCTACCCGTGAGAATGCTGAACGTCCGCGTGAAACGCGCGGTGTTGAAGCCGCGCACCAGCCGGCCGGTCAGCGGCAGGCGTAGCAGCAGGGCATCGACTTTGCGCTGCGCCTCGGGCGCGCGCACCCAGCGCAAGAAACCGATCACTCCGAGCACGATCAAGAGCAACAGCCAGGGGCCGTAATCCTGCAGAAAATCGCTGGTCGCGAGCAGCATGCGCGTGAGTAGCGGTAGCGCGGTTTTGCCCGACTCGAAGACCTCGACCACCTTGGGCACCACATAAGTGAGCAGCCCGGCGATGATGAACAGGCACATCACGGTGAGTACGATCGGGTAGAGCAGGGCGCCGAGCACGCGCTGACGCAACTGATCACGATTCTCGGTGTATTCGGCGAGTCGCTCGAGCACAGTGTCGAGCTTGCCAGACTGCTCGCCGGCAGCAACGGTCGCGCGATAGATTTCGGGAAAGACGCGCGGAAAACCGCTGAGCGCATGAGCGAGCGGTTCGCCTTCGACGACGCGCGCCCGAACTGCCGCGACGACGCGTTGCACCGCGGATTTTTCCGATTGCTGCGAAACCGCAAGCAGCGCCTCTTCGAGGGGTAGGGCAGCGCGCACTAAGGTCGCGAGCTGACGCGTCAGCAGCGCCACATCGGCGCTGCCGACCCGTGTGCTGCGTCGCGGCAGGTGATTGAGCCAGCGCTCGCCGTCGCGATTTTGCGGCGTCTCGCGCAACGGTTCGACACTGACCGGCAGCAGTTGGCGCTCGCGCAGCAGCTGGCGGACTTGGCGCGGGCTGTCGCCCTCGAGCACGCCACATTGTTCGCGACCAGCGGTATCGAGCGCCACGTAATCATAGGCGGCCAAAGATCAGTCCTCGCGGGTGACGCGCAGCACTTCCTCGAGCGTGGTCGCGCCGCGCAACACCTTGGTGATGCCATCATCGCGGATCGAGGGTGTCGACAGTCGCGCGTGACGCTCGAGTTCGGCCTCCACGGCGCCATCATGAATCAGCGTCCGCAGCGTCTCGTCGACCATCACGAGTTCATAGATACCGGTGCGTCCACGATAACCCGCGCCGTTGGCGCCGGGTCGAAAGAGTATCGGTGAAGGCGCGCCTGCGGCGATCCCCAGCTGAAGCCGCTCGAGTTCACCCGCCACAAAGCTTTCGCGCGAGTTTTGATCGAGCGTGCGCACGAGACGTTGCGCGACGATGCCGATCAGGCTCGAGGCGAGCAGGAAGGGTTCGATACCCATATCGCGCAAGCGCGTGATCGCGCCGACCGCCGTGTTGGTGTGCAGCGTCGAGAGCACGAGATGTCCGGTGAGCGAAGCCTGCACCGCAATCTGCGCGGTTTCGAGGTCGCGGATTTCACCGACCATCACGATGTCCGGATCCTGGCGCAGGATCGCCCGCAGACCGCGGGCAAAACTCATATCGACTTTGGTGTTGACCTGCGTCTGACCGATGCCATCGAGGTAATACTCGATCGGGTCCTCGACGGTCATGATGTTGCGCGTCGCATCGTTGAGCCGCGATAGCGCCGCATACAGCGTGGTCGTCTTGCCCGAGCCGGTGGGACCGGTTACGAGCAGGATGCCGTTCGGTTTGTGGATCAGGCGATCGAGCAGGCCTTCGACTTCGGGCTCTATGCCGAGCTCGCCAAGATCGAGCCGACCCGCCTGCTTGTCGAGCAGACGCAGCACCACGCGCTCGCCGTGACCCGAGGGAATGGTCGAGACGCGCACATCGACCGCGCGGCCGCCGACGCGCAGGCTGATGCGGCCATCTTGCGGCAGGCGTTTCTCGGCGATATCGAGTTTGGACATGACCTTGATGCGCGAGACCACCGCATTGGTGACCGCCCGGCGTGTCTGCAGCACTTCGCGCAGCACGCCATCGACCCGCAGTCGCACGACGAGGCGATTCTCGAAGGGTTCGATGTGGATATCCGAGGCGTTATCTTTGATCGCCTGCGTGAGCAGTGCATTGATGAGACGGATGATCGGTGCATCATCTTCACTGTCGAGCAGATCGGCTTGCTCGGGCAACTCTTGCGCGAGAAAACTCAGATCCGTGGTTTCATCGAGCCCGCCGGCGGCGGCGCGCGCATCGGTGCCAGCCTCGTAGGCCTCGCGCAGCAATTCTTCGAAGCGCTCAGTGCTCACGCGCTCTAGAGCGAGCGGATGACGCAGATGTCGGCGTGCTTCCGACACGGCTAGCGCCGTCGCGTCGGGTCGCAGGGCGACGGTGGCAACACCCGCATTCACGCCGCGCAACAGCACGCCGTGGCGGCGTGCAAAGGCGAGCGGCAGGTCGGGCGTCGGGGCGGCGATCGCGCCCGACTCGGCGTTCATTTGGGCTGCTCCGCGGCGGGCGCTGCCGGGATGGCCGGCAAGATCAAGCGGCGCTCGCCCGGCAGCAGCGGCAGCACTTCGCGTTGCGGGCCGAGCTTCAGCTGCTGATCGCGGATGTAGTTGTACTTTTGATTGGTCTCGATGGTGGCATCGATGCCATCACGCAGGATGCGCGGCTGGATGAACACCAAGAGATTGGTCTTGGTTTTCTTCGCGCTGCGGGTGCGGAAGGCCTCGCCCACGAGCGGAATGCGGCCGAGGAAGGGTACGCGCTGCTCACCGCCCGTTTGTGAATCTTGAATCAGGCCGCCGAGCACCACCGTGCCCCCATCTTCGATGAGCACACTGGTGCTGATGGTGCGCTTGTTGGTGACGAGATCGACGGCGCCGCTGCTGGTGGCCGCGATACTCGAGCTTTCCTGCTCGATCTTGAGCATCACCGCATCGCCCTCGTTGATCTGCGGGGTGATCTTGAGGATGGTGCCGACTTCCTGGCGCTGAATGGTCTGGAAGGGATTGAGATTGTTGCCAACGTTGCCGCCCGAGTTCGTGTACTGACCGGTGACGAAGGGGACTTCCTGGGCGACCTTGATCTCGGCCGCCTGGTTATCCATGGTCACGATCGAGGGCGTGGCGATGATATTGGTGGTCGAGTCGCCGCGCAGTGCGCGCAGCACCGCGGCAAAGTTCACGCCGTTGTTGGCCCGACGACCGACGCCGACCGTAGTACCGCGCGGCACGGTGGTGAGCGTCGCCGGGTCGCGCGCAGCGCGCGCAAGATCGACGATGCTGGTGCCGCCGATCGGTTCGATGAAGCCACCAACGGCTTGATCACTGTTCGAGCCATCGACCAGCCAATTGACGCCGAGCTCGGCTGATTTGTCAGCAGAGACCTCGACGATGATCGCCTCGACCATGACCTGCGCGCGACGAATGTCGAGCTTGTCGATTACCGCCATCAAAGAATTCATGGTCTTGGCGGGTGCCGTGATCACGAGCGCGTTGGTTTCGGGCTCCGCCCAAATCGTGGTGCCGCCACCGATGGTCGTGGTGTTCGCGGCCGCGGCGCCGGGAGCGTTCGCCACCGTTACCGTGCCGCCGAGTTGTTCTTTCAATTTGCCAGCGATTTTATCGGCATCGGCGTACCGCAGATAGCGTACTCGCGTGTCGCCACCGGTCGCTAGCGGGGTGTCGAGGTAAGCGATCAGCGTGCGTGCGCGCAGTCGTTGGGTCTTGTCACCGGCGAGCAAAATGCTGTTCGAGCGGTCATCGGCCACCACGCGTAGCGGTGCCATGCCGCCTTCGGCCTGTGCCTGCGCAGGGTTGAGCGCGGTCATCGTCCGCACCACTTCAGCGGCCGAGGCGTTCTGCATGGCTACCACTTCGACATCGGCATCGCTCGCCTGATCGATGCGCCGAATGATGCGCACGATGCGGTTCACGTTGTTGGCGCGGTCGGCAAGGATCAAAGTATTCGAGGCGGGGTAGGCAGCCAAATGCGCGTTCTGCGGCATCAGCGGTCGCAAGATGGCGACGAGCTGGGCCGCACTCACGTTGGTAACGGCCACGACTTGCGTGACGAGTTCATCTGAGGTGTCGCTCACGCTGTCGGGCAGATCGTTGCCCGGCATGGTGCGCGAGTTGGCATCGGGGATGATCTTGAGCACGTTGCCCGAGGGCACGGCGACGAAGCCATAGACCTGCAACAACGCGAGGAAGGCCTCGTAAAAGGCATCGGGTGTCATCGCCGTCGAGGAGAGCATCGTGACCTGAGCGCGTACCCGCGGGTCGACGATGATGCTGCGACCGGTCGCAGCGGCGACCGCTTCGATCACCTGTGTGATCTCGGCGTCCTTGAAGTTGGGCGTGATGCGCTGACCCGAAGCGGGTTGCGCAACCAGCGACGACCCGACTGCCCCAGTGAGCACGGCCGCGAGCAGCAGCGTCAGCGATGACGTCATTCGATGCGGTGATTTGCGAGACACTGATTTTTGAGTTGACGACAGGCGCGGCCCCGAGTGTATCCGATTGCCATGTCCCGGTTGTGAAGGCTCGGCGTTCAAGTTCAGTTCAGGCCCGCGCGTTGCAGCGGTTGCGGCGAGCCGCCCGCGACCGCGGTGAGGTCCAAGGTTAGCGATTCGGTCTGGCCATTGCGTTCGATCGTGAGGCGCGCCTGCGGGGTACCGCTCAATGAGCGGATGAACTGTTCGCTGTTGGCCTGATCGGCGAGCGGCGAATCATTGATCGCGAGCACGAGATCGCCGGGGCGCAGGCCGAGCTGCGTGAACAGTTGGGTATTGGCGCCCGGATAGACGCGAATCCCGGAGGGTCGGTCGGTGCGCATCACCGCCTGCCAGCGGATCACGTTGGTGATGTCTTCGGTCGATGGGCTCCCCGCCGCGGCAAGCGGCGGCGGAGCGCCCGCAGGCGTGGCGACCGAGCCGACCGCACCACTGACCGGTGTGCCTCCCTGGCGCGGCAGCGGCAGGGTTTCGAAGCTGCCCTCGCGATCGAGCAGCACATAGTCAGCGTGCACCTCAGCCAGCCGCGACCCTCCCGACAGCGTGGCGCCCACGGCATAGACCCGGGCCACGGTGCCCGTTTCGCCAATGATGGCGCGACCCGCGCGCGGGTCGCTGGCGGCGAGCACACCCACCAGAATGAGACCTTGGGTGCTGATGGGCGGGGCTGCAGGCACGGCGGCCGTCGACTCGCCGACCACGTAACCAAAGAAGCGCGCCGCCTTGATGCTGTCGAGCGGATCCAGCCCCGCGGCCGGCAACGCCGCGCTTGCGCCGTCAAGCCCGCCCCGGTCGCGCGCGCCGAAGACGCCGGTCACGGTCCACGCGAGTTGCAGACCGAGTGCCAGTGCTAGCACAACGATCACGATGACAGCGGGGTCAAGAGCCCTTGAACGCATGCCCGTAATGATACCTGGCCGCCTGCCGGCCCACACTTGAGTTCGCCACGGCCCACCCCTATAACGAGCTGATGTCTGCCGAAGAGAATCGCCCGTCCGCCGACACCTCGGTGGCCGAGGCCACGCCCGAAACCGAACAGCCGCCGTTGTTTCAGGTCATACTGCTCAACGACGACTACACCCCGATGGAGTTCGTGGTGGACGTCCTCGAGCGGTTCTTCGGCATGGGTCGCACGCAAGCGACCCAAGTCATGCTCGAAGTGCATATGCGCGGCAAGGGGGTCTGCGGGGTCTTCACCCACGACATCGCAGAGACCAAGGTGGCGCTGGTGACACGCTATTCGCGCGACCACCAGCACCCGCTGATGTGCACGCTGGAAGAAGCCTGAGACGCACCGGAACAGCGACGGAGTGCCTGAACGTGTTGTCCAACGAACTTGAATCTTGCCTGAACAGCGCCTTCCAGATGGCGCGTGATGGTCGTCACGAATTCCTCACCGTTGAGCACTTGCTGCTTGCCATCCTCGAGACGCCGCGCGTCAAAGAAATCCTGCGCGCCTGCGGAGGTGATGCCGCGCGACTTGCCGCCGATCTGCGCGAGCACATCGAGCAGAGCACGCCGCGCTTGTCTGAGGGCGATGAGCGCGAGGTGCAACCGACACTGGGCTTCCAGCGCGTGTTACAGCGCGCCGTGTTCCACGTCCAGTCGAGCGGTCGCAAGGAAGTCGGCGTCGGCAACGTGCTGGTCGCCATCTTCAGCGAGAAGCAGAGTCATGCGGTGTTCCTGCTCGCTCGGCAGGGCGTGGCCCGCCTTGATGTGGTCAATTACATCTCGCACGGCATGTCGAAGATTGCCGAGGAGCGCGGCGAGCAGAAAGACGAGCCGGCGGCTGCGCAGCAGGCCAGCCCCGAAGCCGATCAGGGCGGTGCGCTCGAAAAATACGCCAGCAATCTCAATCGTCTGGCCGAAGAGGGCAAGATCGATCCGCTCATCGGTCGACAGATGGAAGTCGAGCGCACCATCGAAATTCTTTGTCGGCGGCGCAAGAACAATCCGCTCTATGTGGGTGAAGCGGGGGTCGGCAAGACCGCCATTGCCGAGGGCTTGGCGCGGCGCATCGTCGAGGGGCAGGTGCCCGAGGTGCTCACCGAGTGCACCATCTATTCGCTCGACATGGGTTCTTTAATCGCCGGCACGAAGTATCGCGGTGATTTCGAAAAACGTCTGAAAGCGGTGCTCGCCGAACTCAAGAAGCAACCGGGTGCGGTGCTTTTCATCGATGAAATTCACACGGTGATCGGTGCGGGCGCTGCCTCGGGTGGTGTGATGGATGCCTCCAATCTCATCAAGCCCGTGCTCACCAACGGCGAGCTGCGCTGCATCGGCTCGACCACCTACAACGAATATCGCGGCATTTTCGAGAAGGACCACGCGCTCGCGCGGCGCTTCCAGAAAATCGATGTCGTCGAGCCCACGGTTCCCGAGACCATCGAAATTTTGAAGGGACTGCGCAGCCGTTTCGAAGAGCATCATCAGGTGAGCTACACCGATGCGGCACTGAAGGCCGCGGCCGAACTCTCGTCCCGCCACATCAACGAGCGGCACTTGCCCGACAAGGCCATCGATGTGGTCGATGAGGCCGGTGCACGACTGCGGCTCAAACCCGTAGCCGAGCGCGAGACGCTCGTCGATGTGCAGCACATCGAAGAAGTGGTTGCGCGTATCGCGCGCATTCCGCCCAAGACCGTCTCGAGCAACGACAAAGAAGTGCTGCGTAATCTCGAGCGCAATCTCAAACTCGTAATCTTTGGGCAGGACAGGGCGGTCGAAACCCTCTCATCGGCGATCAAGATGGCGCGCTCAGGACTCGGCGATACCCGAAAGCCGGTTGGCAGCTTCTTGTTCGCAGGTCCCACGGGCGTCGGCAAGACCGAGGTCACGCGGCAGCTCGCGATTGCGCTTGGTATCGAGTTCATCCGCTTCGACATGTCCGAATACATGGAGCGGCACACAGTCTCGCGTCTCATTGGTGCACCGCCGGGCTATGTCGGCTTCGATCAGGGCGGGCTGCTCACCGAGGCG
>VGUP01000008.1 GCA_016874175.1 Gammaproteobacteria bacterium
GGGCAGGCTGAGGTCGGCGACGGACGGTCGAGCTGATGCAAATCCACAGCGCCGATTTTGTCGCCGGTGCTGCCGCAGCGCGCGGTGTGGCCATCGTCATCGATGTGTTTCGGGCCTGTTCGCTGCCGGCGCATGCGCTGGCGCGCGGGGCGCACTGCGTGGTGCCGTTCGAGGACATCGAAGGGGCGAGGGCGCTGAAGCAGGCTCACCCCGAGTGGCTGCTTGCAGGCGAGCGCCATGCGCGGCGCTTACCGGGCTTTGATTGCGGTAACTCGCCGACCGAAATCCTGGCCACAGAGCTGCGCGATCGCACCGTGATTCATACCACCCACGCGGGCACCCAGGGCCTGATGGCGGCATCGCGCGTGTCGAGTCATGTCTTCACCGGTGCTTTCGTCAATGGCTCAGCCACCGTTACCGCGGTGAAGGCCTTGGCCCCCGAGGAGGTGACGGTGATCGCCATGGGGCACGAGGCCCGCGAGCGCTGCGCCGAAGACGATCTTTGTCGCGAGTGGTTGATCGCCGCGCTCGCCGATCAAGCCTGCAATCTTGGCGATCTGCCCGCGCGGCTGCGGTCTGCACCCGCAGCAGCCGAATTCTTTGATTCGGCGGCAGACTGGGCTCCCTTGCAGGACTTCGACTGGTGTACGGTGGTCGATACCGTACCCTTCGCCGTGCATCTCACGCCGTCGGCACTCGGTCGTCCCGTGTTGCGTCGCTACCCATGAATACACCGCACACTAGCGCACCGCAGAACATTGTTTTTGATATCGGCTGTGTGCTGGTACACCTCGCTCCCGCGCCGTTATTGCGGCTACTTCGCGAACATGGGGCGAGCGTCGAGCGACTGGAAGAGGTCACCGGTTGCATCGATCTGCACGAGCATAAGAGTGGCCGTCTCGATGGAGCGGGTCTGGTCGCCAATATCGCGCGGCTCGCGCCACGCCAGCCCGCGCCGGCAGCGGTGGCTGCGGCATGGATCGATATGTTCGATCCGCAACCCGCGATGTTCGCTCTGGCGCAACGCCTGCGTCGCCGTCATCGGGTTTATCTGCTGTCGAATGTCGGTGATTTGCATTGGGTGGAGTTGCAGCGCCGCTTTGCACTGCAGGAGCTCGGCCACGATGTCATCACCTCGTTCGAGGCTGGCGTCATGAAGCCTTACGCCTGCATCTATGAGCAGGCCGAGCGGCGCTTCGCGCTGCAGCCCGAGTCGACCGTATTCATTGACGATCGCGCCGAGAACATCGAAGCCGTGCGCCGACGCGGCTGGTACGGCATCATCCACGTCAGCCACGACCAGACGATCGCCGCCCTGCGTGCACTCGGTGTCGACCCGGAGTGACCTCATGCCCGTGATCGCCACCACCATAGGCTTGCTCGTCATGTCGAATGTCCTTATGACCTTCGCTTGCTATGCGCACCTCAAAAATCTCAACGATCGGCCGTGGTGGATCCCGGCGCTCGTCAGCTGGGGCATCGCGCTCTTCGAGTACATGCTGCAGGTTCCCGCCAACAGAATCGGCTACACCGAGTTGTCGCTGGCGCAGTTGAAGATTTCGCAGGAGGTGGTGACGCTCTCTGTATTCGTGCCGTTAGCGATCTTCTACATGCGCGAGCCCGTCAAGCTCGATTATCTTTTGGCTGCACTCCGCATCATGGCTGCGGTGTACTTTATTTTTCGCAGTCCAGCCACATGAGCGCCAACGATCCGTCCGCGGCGGGATCCACCGCCATTCACCGTCGCGTCGCAGCGCTACAGAGGGGTCTCGACCCGAGCTGTATCGCAAGGCTGGCGTCGGGCTGGGCCGTGTTCGGCGAACGACAATTCCTGCGTGGTTATGCTTTGCTGTTGCCTGATCCGGTGGTACCAACACTCAATGATTTGCAGCTTTCGGCGCGCGCCAAGTTTCTCGCCGATATGGCGCGGCTCGGCGATGCTCTGCTTTTGGTGACTGACGCGCTGCGTATCAATTACGCCATGTTTGGCAACCTCGAGCCCGCTCTGCACGCGCATGTGGTACCGCGCTATCGCGACGAGCTAGCGCCGCTCGATGTGGCGCACCCTTGGGCCTATGACTGGGCGAGTGCACCAATCTTTGATGCCGAACGCGAGCGTGATCTGCTGAGCGCCGTTCGCGCGGCGCTCGCGGCCTAGCGGCCAGCGGTCACCGTGACCGCCGGGATGTCCGTGAGTGCCGTAGTGCCCACTCAGGACAGCGGCGCATAGGCGAGCGGCAAGGCGGTCGTCGACTTGATGGTCTCGAGCGAAAAGCTCGCGCTCACGTCGAGCATCTCGAGGGCGCTGATCAGGCGCTTGTAGACCGCGTCATACCCCTCGATGTCGGGAACCACGATCCGCAGCAGATAGTCGACATCACCACTCATACGGTGCAGCTCGGTCACTTCGGGCAGATCGCGAACCACTTTGGCGAACTTTTCGTACCACGCAGCGCTGTGGCTAGGCGCCTTGATGGTGACGAATACTGTGGTACCGACGTTGAGGGCGCGGGCATCGAGCAGCGCCACGGTTCGGCGGATGACGCCGGTTTCGCGCAGGCGTTGGATGCGACGCCAGCAAGGCGCTTTGGAAAGCCCGACGCGCTCGGCAATCTCGGCTGCGGTCAGACTGGCATCTTTCTGCAGCACGTCCAGGATTTTGCGATCGAGCTTATCCATGAGATTTTATCTCTTTAAAAATCGACTATGAGAAACATTGTTGCGCATGATGCGCCTAAGGCTCCTGACTTCGCAACCCTGTAGCCGCGATTCAGGACTATCTTTGAAAGCCATGAAGCTCACGCGCCTGTTCTCCGAACATCCGTCCTCGGTCGGCGAAAGTTATTGCGGACATTTGCTGCAGGCAGGCAGTTTCGGCCTGCGCATGGTGTTCGCTGGGCTGGCCTGTGTGCTGCATGGGCTACTGCCCTTTCTGTTCGTGAGCACGGGCTCCGCGGCCATCAAGGCGCTGAACGAAGAGCTGAGCTCGCGGCGTGCCAAGGCCCTGCGGGGCGAGGCCGTGATCCGCTAGACTGCCCGGCGGATTCATCGCCGGGACGTCCTCTTGTCTGCTTCAAATCCCTCGAGAGATCACTCGAGCCTGCCCGAGTTGCGACTGCGTCGTGGCGAAGACAGGCGTCTGCGCGCGGGGCACCTGTGGGTGTTTAGCAATGAAATCGATGTCGCGGCAACACCGCTCGCAAGCTTCGAGCCCGGCGCGCAGGTTCGGGTGCTGAGCGATCGTGGCCAGTCTCTCGGGGTGGCCTATCTCAACCCGGCAACACTGATCGCGGCGCGAATTCTCGCGCGCGACGCCGAGCGTCCGCTCCGCCGCAAATGGCTGGCGGAGCGGCTCCGACCGGCGCTTGCCTTGCGCGAGAGTTGTTCGCAGAGCGCGCATTACCGTTGGGTCTTTGGCGGAGCCGATGGGCTGCCTGGATTGGTGCTCGACCGCTACGGTGACATCGTCGTGGGACAAATCGCGACCTTGGGCATGGAGCGTCTGCAGGCCGAGATCGAGGCCGCAATCCGCGATGTGCTGGATCCGGCTGTGTTGCTGTGGAAGAACGACTCCGGAGCGCGCGCCCTCGAAGGTTTGCCGGAGCGTGTGCAACTGGCCTGGGGCGAGATGCCCGAGCAGGTCGCGGCGCTCGAACACTTGCCCGCCGGTCCGACCCTGACCTTTAGTGTCGATCTGACGGGTGGGCAAAAGACCGGCTGGTTTTTCGATCAGACTTTCAACCGCAGCTTGCTGCCGCGATTTATTCGAGCGGGCGCTCGCCGCAGCCGGCGAGCGCTACGACGCGGTTATTGTTGATCCGCCGGCCTTCATCAAGCGACGCAAGGAGGTCCCGCAGGGTCAGGCCGCCTATCGCAAGCTCAATCAATTAGCACTGCGCGTGCTCGAGCCCGGCGGCCTACTGGTGTCCTGTTCGTGCTCGCATCACCTCGCCAGCGAGGATCTGCTCGCGGCCATTCAGGGTGCAGCGCGGCATGTCGATCGCTTCGTACAGGTGCTGCACGAGGGCGGCCAGTCGCCCGATCATCCGTGCCATCCGGCTATTCCCGAGACACGCTACCTCAAAGCGTTTTTCTGCCGCGTTACGCGCGGCTAGAAGTTAGAATTCGCTCGATGATCGATTATCCCGGCTTCGATCCCGTCGCTTTCGAACTCGGCCGACTCAAAGTGCGCTGGTACGGCATCACCTACCTCGTGGCTTTTGCCGCGGCATGGTGGTTGGCGCGCCGTCGAGCAGCGCTGCCTGGCTCAAGCTGGAAACCCCTCGACGTCGACGATTTTCTTTTTTACACCATGCTCGGTGTGATCTTTGGCGGGCGCATCGGCCATGTGCTGTTTTACGGTCTGGAATATTGGCAGCAAGATGCTTGGTATCCGCTGCGCATCACCGAAGGCGGCATGTCGTTTCATGGCGGCCTGATCGGTGTACTGGTTGCGCTCGCGGTGTTCGCCCTGCGTCGCGGTCGACAGATCGCCGACGTATTCGACTTTGCCGCTGCGCTGCCCGGGCTCGGCATTTTTTCGGTGCGTATCGGCAACTTCATCAATGGTGAACTTTGGGGCAAGCCTGCGGAGCTGCCGTGGACGATGATGGTCGACGGCGTGGCGCGACATCCGACGCAACTTTACGAGGCGGCGCTCGAAGGTTTGCTGCTCGCGGCGGTGCTGTGGTGGTTCACGAGTCGTGATCGACCGCGTCTCGCGCCCTCGGGGCTGTTTTTGGTGATGTACGCCTTCGGTCGCTTGACCGTGGAATTTTGGCGATTACCCGATGCGCACATCGGCTATCTCGCGGGCGGTTGGTTCACCATGGGGCATTTGTTGACGCTACCGATGCTGCTTGCGGGCGTCGCACTGCTGGTGATCGCGTATCGCCGCAACGAGAGCTCTGGTAATCGGGCCCCGAATAACCCGACCGCGGGTGATCGCGCCAGCGCATGAAGCAGTACCACGATCTCATGGCGCAGGTGCGTGCGCACGGTACCCGCAAGACCGATCGGACGGGCACGGGCACGCTGTCGGTGTTCGGTCATCAGATGCGCTTCGATCTGCGCGCCGGCTTTCCACTCGTCACCACCAAAAAAATCCACCTCAAATCGGTGGTATACGAACTTTTGTGGTTCCTGCGTGGCGATAGTAACACCGCCTATTTGCGCGAGCACGGCGTCAGTATCTGGAATGAATGGGCTGATGCTGGCGGTAATCTCGGTCCGGTCTACGGCAAGCAGTGGCGCTCGTGGCCGACGCCAGATGGCGGCAGTATCGATCAAATGTCCGAAGTGCTGCGCCAACTGCGCAGTCAACCCGACTCGCGGCGTATCATCGTCAGTGCCTGGAATGTGGGCGAGCTCTCGCAGATGGCGCTCATGCCCTGCCATGCGTTCTTCCAGTTTTATGTGGCAGAGGGCCGTCTGTCTTGTCAGCTCTATCAACGCAGTGCCGACATCTTTCTCGGTGTGCCGTTCAACATCGCCTCGTACGCTTTGCTCACGCACATGGTGGCGCAGCAGTGCGATCTCGGCGTCGGCGATTTCGTCTGGACAGGCGGCGACTGCCATCTCTATCTCAATCATCTCGAGCAAGTGGAACTGCAACTGTCACGTGAGCCCTTGCCGTTGCCCGAGCTCGTGATCCATCGACGACCGGCAAGCCTCTTCGACTATTCGTACGATGACTTCGAGTTCCGCAATTACCAGCATCATCCAGCCATCCGCGCGCCGGTCGCGGTCTGAAGGAGACGACAGTGGCGATACCCGAAATGAGCACCAGCGCATGGATCAAAGTCCGCAATTCCTGCATCCATGGCAAGGGCGTATTTGCCGCCAAGCGCATCCCCAAGGGGACGCGGGTGATCGAATATCTCGGTGAGCGCGTCACGCACAAGGAAGCCGACGAGCGTTACGAGGATCACGATCCGAACGATAACCATACTTTTCTGTTCATCGTCGATAGCAAGACCGTGATTGATGCGGGCGTGGGCGGCAACGCCGCTCGCTTCATCAATCATTCCTGCGATGGCAACTGCGAAGCAGTGATCGAGTCGCGGCGGGTATTCATCGAGACGACCCGGCAGGTCGAAAAGGCCGAGGAGCTCGGCTATGACTACGCGATCGGTCGCGAGAAAGACGATCCGCTGAATGTCGATAAGATCTACGCCTGCTGCTGCGGTTCGCCAAAGTGCCGCGGCACCATGCTCTGGCCGGCCGAAGATCCGCGCAAAAAGAAAAAGCGCTGCAAAGTCGCAAAGAAATCGGCAGCCAAGCGCCGGGGATGAACGCGCGCGAGCCGCGCCTTGTGCTGGTAGTCGCCGTGGCTGCGAACGGCGTGATTGGTCGCGAGGGTGGTTTGCCGTGGCGGCTGTCGGCGGACTTGCGGCGCTTCAAACAAATCACGCTAGGCAAACCGGTGGTCATGGGTCGTAAGACCTGGGAATCCATCGGCAAGCCGCTGCCGGGCCGTCACAACATCGTGGTGACCCGTCGCCGCGATTTTCACCTCGAAGATGCCGCCGTTAGCGTGGTTCACGATCTCGACGGTGCGCTCGCTGCGGCGGGTGAGGTCGACGAGGTCATGATCATCGGCGGTGCCGAGATCTATGCGCTATCGCTGCCACGAGCAAAGGTTATCGAGCTGACCCGCGTGCATGCCGAGGTCGTTGGCGATACGCGTTTGCCCGAGTTTTCGGCGGCGGAGTGGCAGGAGGTCGCGCGCAGCGAGCATCCGGCCGATGAACGCAACGATTACCCAATGAGCTTCATCACGCTGCAGCGGCGCTGAGGCTCAGCGCAGGCGGGTCTTGATCGCCCCCGCGGCAATTTGTTGACTCCATTCGGCCGGGCCGCTCTGATGCACAGAGGTGCCGTTGGCATCGACGGCCACCGTCACCGGCATATCTTTGACGTCGAATTCGTAGATGGCCTCCATGCCGAGGTCTGCGAAGGCGACTAAACGCGAGGCTTTGATGGCCTTGGAGACGAGATAGGCGGCGCCGCCCACGGCCATGAGATAGGCGGCCTTGTGCTTGCGGATGGCTTCGATCCCGGCGGGTCCGCGCTCAGCCTTACCGATCATGACGATCAGGCCGGTGTTGGCGAGCATCAGTTCGGTGAATTTATCCATGCGCGTTGCCGTGGTGGGGCCTGCAGGCCCGACCACTTCGTCGCGCACCGGATCGACCGGTCCCACGTAGTAGATGGCGCGATTGCGGAAGTCGACGCCGGGCGGCAAGCCCTGTCCGCTCGCGAAGAGGTCGGCGATGCGTTTGTGTGCGGCATCACGCCCGGTGAGCATCTTGCCGTTGAGCAGCAAGCGATCACCCGGTTTCCAGGCGGCCACCTGCTGCGGCGTCAGCGTGTCGAGATCGACGCGCAGGGCTTCGGCGGAGGGCTTCCAGTCGACCTTGGGCCAGCGCGAGAGATCGGGGGCCTCGAGTTTTGCCGGACCCGAACCGTCGAGCGTGAAGTGCACGTGACGGGTAGCCGCGCAGTTCGGAATCATCGCTACCGGCTTCGAGGCGGCGTGCGTCGGATAGTCGAGAATTTTGACGTCGAGCACGGTCGCGAGTCCGCCAAGCCCTTGCGCACCGATCCCAAGCGCATTGACCTTGTCGTGCAGCTCGATGCGTAGTTCCTCGAGCGGCGTACGCGGGCCGCGTGCCTTGAGCTCGGCCATGTCGATGGGATCCATCAACGATTCTTTGGCGAGCAGCATGGCTTTTTCGGCGGAGCCGCCGATGCCGATACCGAGCATGCCGGGTGGACACCAGCCCGCACCCATCGTGGGTACGGTCTTGAGCACCCAGTCGACCAAAGAATCGCTGGGGTTCAGCATGATGAACTTCGATTTGTTCTCAGAGCCGCCACCCTTGGCAGAGACGCTGATGTCGACATTATCGCCAGAGACCATCTCGACGTGGGTTACCGCCGGCGTATTGTCGCGGGTGTTTTTGCGTGTGAAAGCGGGGTCGGCGATGATCGAGGCGCGCAGCGTGTTATCCGGATCGAGATAAGCACGGCGTACCCCTTCGTTGATCATTTCTTCGAGCGTGAGTGTGGCGTCCCAGCGCACATTCATGCCCACTTTGACGAAGGCGACCACGATCCCCGTGTCTTGGCAGATCGGACGATGGCCCTCGGCGCACATGCGCGAGTTGGTGAGAATCTGCGCGATCGCATCTTTGGCGGCAGGAGATTCTTCGAGTTCGTAGGCACGACCCAGCGACTCGAGGTAATCCATCGGGTGGTAATAGGAAATGTATTGCAGAGCGTCGGCGACGCTGTCGATCACGTCCTGCTGCTTGATGGTGCTCATGGACTCACTCGTGGCTGGATAACGGCATCTTACCTTTAGTGGCGCAGGGCTGTGACCAACGTTCGGCGCCATCGAGCGAGGCGGCGCTGAGCCTACCGCCCCACACGCAGCCCGTATCCAGCGCGAGCAGGTCCGCGCGATCGACGAGTCCCAGCGTGGACCAGTGACCGGTGACCAGCCGTACGCCCCGCGTTCGTCGCAGGGGGACCTCGAACCAGGGCATCCAGCCCGCAGCCTGGGAGCCCGGCGCGCCTTTCATTTTCAAATCGATGCGGCCGTCGGTTCGGCAAAAGCGCAGCCGGGTGAGTACGTTGATGATGAAGCGCAGACGATCGCTGCCTTCGAGAGCAGCGCTCCAACAGTCCGGTTTATTGCCGTGCATGGCATCGAACAGCGGCTGCGGATCGGTCCGCAGCGCGCGCTCGACTTCGCCCGCGAACTGCAAGGTTTCGGCAGCGCTCCACTGCGGTACCACGCCGGCATGCACCATGAGCTCGGATCCCTCGCTGAGCGCCAGCGGTTGCATCAGCAGCCATTCGAGCAAGGCATGTCGATCGGCTGCACACAGAATCTCATCGAGTGTGTCGTCCTCGCGCAATTTGCGCCGGCTGCCGAAGGCGACGGCGAGCAGATGCAGATCGTGATTGCCGAGCACGACGCGCGCATTGGCGCCGAGTGCGCGCACGAAGCGCAGCACGCCGAGGGAGTCGGGCCCGCGATTGACGAGATCGCCGACGAACCAGAGCCGATCGCGATCGGCGTTGAAGCGGATATCTTTGAGTAGCGCCTGCAATTCAGCCAAGCAGCCCTGTAGATCGCCGATGGCAATCCGCGCCACTCAGTTGTCCTCGACGACTGCCGCGAGCGCTGCAAATTGCGCGGGTGCGAGGATCTCGGGACGCGCCCCGGGGTCAATACCGCAGGCGGCGATTTTCTCGGCATCGAGCAGCGATCGCAGCGCGTTGCGCAGCGTCTTGCGGCGCTGTGAAAAGGCCGCTGATACGACGCGTGCGTAGCGCGCATCCACCGCAAACGCAGGCGTTTGCTGCATGCTGAGTCGGGCCACTGCCGACCACACTTGGGGCACGGGCCTGAACGCGCCGGGACCGACATCAAACAAATGCTCGGCAGTCACCCAAGGCGCGAGCATCACGGTGAGGCGGCCGTAGTCGCCGCTGCCCGGGGCAGCGCAAATGCGCTCGATCACTTCGCGCTGCAGCATGATGTGCAGGTCGATGATCGAAGCTCTGGCCTTGAGCAAATGAAAGAGCAGGGGCGTCGAGACGTTATAGGGCAGGTTGCCGATCACGCGCAGGCGCCTGCCACGGCTCGCCGCGAGCGCTGCGAAATCGAATTTCAGAGCGTCGGCTGTGCGCAGTGTGAGACCACGATCCGCGAGTCGCTGCTGCAGTTCGGCTGCCAGATCGCGATCGATTTCGATCGCATCGAGTGCGATGCAGCGCTCGAGCAGGGGTTCGGTGAGTGCGCCATGACCCGGACCGATCTCGACCAAGGCTTGGTCCGGTTGCGGATTGATTGCCTCTACGATGTGCGCGATGACCTGCGGGTCATGCAGGAAGTTTTGACCGAAGCGCTTGCGAGCGAAGACCAATTCGCGTCTCAGTGCGCTGCAGTGCGACGGCGTTGTACGAGCTCGACGGCCAGTTCGACGGCGGCAAGCAGACTGCCGACATCGGCGCGGCCGCTGCCGGCGAGCGTGAGGGCGGTGCCGTGATCGACCGAAGTGCGAATCACCGGCAGACCGAGCGTGACGTTGACCGCATGCCCAAACCCTGCGTGTTTGAGCACTGGCAGTCCCTGATCATGAAACATGGCGAGATAGGCGTCGGCCTTGGCCATTTCGCGTGGCACGAAGGCCGTGTCGGCAGGCACGGGGCCGTAGGCGTTGATGCCACTAGCGCGCGCCGTCTCGATGGCCGGGGTAATTTCGTGCAAGTCTTCGTCGCCCAAAAGTCCGTTCTCGCCCGCATGCGGGTTGAGCCCGCAGACGGCGATGCGCGGCTGCGCGATCCCGAATGCGCTTTGCAAATCGTGATGCATGATCCGCAGGATCTCGAGCAGCATGGGGGTTTTGATCGCATCGGGTACACGGCGCAGCGGCAGATGCGTGGTGGCGAGGGCCACGCGCAAATTGCCTGCGACCAGCAGCATTACGGGTTTGGGCGCGCTACAGCGCTGCGCGAGATATTCGGTGTGACCTGAAAACGCCACACCCGATTCGGCGATCACGCTTTTTTGTACCGGTGCGGTGACTATGGCGTCGAAGTCGCCGTTGCGCACCCCAGCGAGTGCGTCGTCTAGCAGGCGCAGTACATAGGTCGAATTACGCACGTCGAGTTTGCCCGCCACGGCGGGCGTGGCGAGCGGTCGATGCAAAACTTTGAGGTGATCAAGTCGCGCGCCCGCAGGTGCCCGGGTCTCGAGCAGCTCGCGATCGACGAGACAGCTGATCTCGCAGGGCGGCAGAGTGACGTTGGCGAGCTGCGCGCAGAGCTCCGGGCCGATGCCCGCAGGCTCACCCGAGGTGATGACGAGGCGCGGTCGATCAGCTCTTGATATCGACATACGCCTCGTCGCGCAGCCGACGCAGCCAGAGTTCGGTTTCTTCGTCGGCCTTGCTTTCACGTAGTTGCAGGAAGGCGCGTTGACGACGCAGTTCGTCGGTGTTGTCGAACTGACGACGGCCGAGCAGCTGCACGATATGCCAGCCGAACTGAGTGCGGAACGGCTCGCTGATTTCATTTACAGTGAGTTTGCCGAGCGCAGCGTCGAATTCGGGCACGAAGGTGCCCGGGGCGGTCCAACCGAGATCGCCGCCTTCGGCCGCTGAACCCGGATCTTCGGAGAGCGTTTTGGCAAGCACTGCGAAGTCTTCGCCACGGTCTATACGCCCGCGAACGTCGACGAGACGCTGGCGCACGGTGGCGTCGTCCTGAATCTCGGTGGGCTTCAGCAGGATATGTCGCGCATGGGTCTGCTCGATGACGACTTGCTGATCGGCACCGCGGATTTCATTGAGGCGCACCAGGTGATAGCCCGACGGCGTACGCAGCGGCTGACTGATCTCGCCCGGCTTCAGCCCTACCACGAGATCGGCAAGTACCGTCGGGATTTCGGGGCCGCGACGCCAACCGAGCGCGCCGCCTTCGAGCGCCGTCTGACTGTTCGAATAGGCGACCGCCAAACGCGCGAAATCTTCGCCCGATTTGGCGCGTTCGAACACGTCCTGCGCGCGCTTGGCCGCCTCGTCGAGTTGCGTCGGCGAGGCGTCTTGCGGCACCGCGATGAGAATGTGCGAGATGTTGTACTCGTTGAGCTCGGACGGCCGTGATTTCTGCTTGTCGAGGAATTGGTCGAGCTCGCGCGGCGACACATTGATGCGCTGGATGACATCGCGCTGTTGCAGCACTTGCAGCGTCATTTCACGGCGGATGTTCTCGCGGTACATGCCGTAGTCGATGCCCTGCTGGGCGAGTGCCGCAGGCAGTTTCGCCAGATCGAGGCCGTTGCGCTGCGCGACGTCGGCTAGCGCCTGGTTAAGGGCTTCATCGCTGATGCGGATGCCGGCGCGTTGGGCGCGTTGCATCTGGATTTCTTGCACGATGAGGCGCTCGAGTACTTGCTGTCGCAGCACGGTTGCGGGCGGCATTTCGAGGCCCTGTGCCTTGAGTCGCTCGCTGACCAAAAGAATCTGCTCTTCGAGTTCGGTGGTGAGCACCACGCCATCGTTCACCACGGCAGCCACGCGATCGAGCATCACGCCACGATCGGAGAGCGAGCGTTGTGCAATCGCCGGTGCAGTGGTGGCGAGCACCAGCAAGGCAGCGGCAACAAGGCGAACGGCGGGCAGGCGATGGATCATGTTCTGAACCTGAAAATCTAGGGAAGTCAGCGGCTTAGGCCGACCGGGGAGTATCCCCGAATTGCCTCTTCGAGGAAAGCATCGGCCGAGCTTCCAACACTCGCTAGGCCGTTCAGTTCCAGCTGCAGGTAAATACCCGTATCGCGCTCGCCGGTGCGGCTCGAGACGAAGCGGCGACCGACCAGACGCAGCCGCCAGCAACAAGCCTTGAACTCGAGTCCCGCAAACCGTTCGAGCGTAGTGCGTTCGCGCAGGTCATAGACCATGCGCCCGTAAGCGTTCCAGCGGGCGTGAATCGGCCACGCGCCCGACACTTCGCTCTGCTCCAGTCGGTCGCGTTGGAAGCGATACGCGAGATTGAGCGCACGCTCATCGTCAGGTCGATACTGCACGCGCAAATGACTGCGTTGCTGTCGCGATGCTTCGCTGTCCCACTGCAGGCCGAGATTGACGTTCCAGTCGCGCCAGGCCGAGATACCGAGTTGCGCCACGAGATCGGAGTGATTAGTGGTGGGGGCTGCTTCGCCCGGCAGACGAACGCGCGGTCGCTCGAAGCGCCAGGTTTGTCCGAGCGTCGCGGTCAATAATTGCCGACCCGAACGACTGTCGTAGATGCGCGAGGTCAGGCCGACACTGGCGTGGTTCGCATCGGCGACACGATCTGCACCCGCATAGCGCGTGGTACGAAAGAGCTGCACGAAATCGAGATCCGGCAGCGCAGTGTCGAAGATCGGCAGCGTATCTTGCTTGCGATAGGGCGTCCGAAGATATAGCAGCCGCGGTTCGAGCGTCATGCGCGTACGCGAGTCAGCGTTGCTGTTGCGCTCGAGTCGCAACGCGGCATCGAGTGCCGCCCAGGGTAGTGAGCGCGTGGGCTTGTCATCGCCACCGCGAGTGACGTTCTCAAGATCGTACTGCGTGTACCGCCAGCCGAACTGTGGCCGAAGGTAGTACCCCGCGTTGCCGAAGTCGAGTCCCAAGCGCGGCGCGAGATCGGCGCGCCAGCCCTGTACGCCGGCATCACGATCAAAGTTCACGAGCTCACCATCGAACCCGAAGCTCAACGGCAGCGCGCCGGGACGTTGCCAATCACCGCTCGTGAGTACACGCGGCAGGCGCGCATAGGGTCGATCGACTGCGTTGAGTGCGCGATCGATCGTCTGGAATTGATCGGCCGCGGCACGCAGCCACCAGTGATCGTCGCGATAGCTCAGGCTCGCGAGTCGCCGCAGGAAGGCGGTACTCGTGCCTTCGCCGCCAGCGGCAAAATCTTCGAAGTATTCAGCATCGCTGACGCTCTGCGCATCGAGATCGAAACGCCAGCCCGCAGGCATTTCGCTGCGGTGCCCGACTTGCAGCCAATTGCGATCGGCATCGCGCAGCGAGTCGGAGGGCAAATAATTGAGCCGAAGTTCGCCGCGATGCTGTCGCGTCAAATAACGAAAGCGGCTGCCGAGATCGAGTCCGCGTCGACCAAAGATCGTGGGTTCCAGCGTGAGGTCATAGTTGGGTGCGAGATTGAAATAATAAGGCAGAGTCGCTTCGGCACCGCCGCGCGTGCTGTAACCGATATTTGGAAACAGAAAGCCGCTCTTGCGCTGGCCGCCGAGCGGAAACGAGAGATAGGGCAGGTAGAGAATCGGTACACCTTTGAATTCGATTGCTGCGTTGCGACCCGTGCCATTGCGACTTTGAGTGTCGAGCTCGATGCTGCGGGCGCGGATGCGCCAATCGGGCGAGGCTTGCGGACAGGTGCTGAACCACACCTGCGACAGCGTCACCTTGCCATCAAGACCGACCGCCATGCTAGCAGCCGCGCCGCGTGCCGGCCGGGTCGGCAGTTGGAACTCGGCATCATCAAAACTCACACCGCCCGCAGGGTCGTAACGACCCGAGCGACCGGAGGCGCGCAGCTGCGAGTCGGCATAGCGTACGCGACCGCGCACCGCGAACTCACGCTTCTTGGCGTCGTACTCGACATCTTCGGCGCTGAGGCTGCGCTCGCCTTGACGGATGTTGACGCCGCCGCTCAGGTCCGCGTCACCGCTGACGCCAAGTTCCGCGGCATCGCTCGTGACTTCGACCGCCTCGTCGGTTTGGCGCACGAGTGGGGAGGCCGCGGGCGGCGCGCTGCCCGCCTCGGGCAGCCGATCGCCGCGCGCGAGTGCCGCGCGTACCGAACTCGGCGCGGGACAGCGCATGGGCGGCGTGGTCGCTTCGGCCGCCGCCGCCGCCGGCGCTGCCGACGCCCGGGCCTCGAGCACGCCTTGCGGGACCGCGAGCGCTGCGCAGGCAATGAGACTGGAGAGGCGACGCGGCGGGGCCATGACGTCGCCCATTATAATGACCGGCCTTTTCGCTACCGTGGATTTCAGCGCACTTGTCGATTTCCGCCGATTCAATCAATTCGCGGCTCTGGGCCGACGCCCGGTTCGAACTTCTGTCGCAGTGGATCGTGCAAGAGCTCGGTCACGACGCCGCAGAGATCGGTGTGGCCTCGGCCGATGCGAGCTTTCGCCGCTATTTTCGTGCTCGCCTGCGTGATGGCAGCACGTTTGTGGTCATGGATGCGCCACCTGCGTACGAAGACATCAGCCCCTATTTGCAGGTCGCGACGCTGCTGCAAGACGCGGGTGTGCACGTGCCTGCGGTCCACGCCGTCGATCGCGAACGCGGCTTCGTGTTGCTCGAAGATTTGGGCTCGATCCCGTTTTTGACCGAGCTGCGCCGGCCCGGTCGCGCCACTGCGCTGTACGCCGCAGCGTTGCAAACCCTGGAGGGAATTCAGGTCGACGGCCTGCCTGCAGCGCGCGAATTGCCGCCCTACGATGCGGCCGCGCTGCGCCGCGAACTCGAACTGATGCTCGAGTGGTTTTGCGGTCGTCACCTGCAACTCGAACTCGATGCCGCCGAGCGCGAGCTCATCGAGCAGGCATTTCTTTGGCTGATCGATGCTGCGCTCGCGCAGCCGGTCGTTTTCGTGCACCGCGATTACCACTCACGCAATCTCATGCTGTTGCCGGGTGATGCCACGGGTGTCATCGACTTTCAGGATGCGCTGGCCGGTCCCGTGGGTTATGACCTGGTCTCGTTGCTCAAAGATTGCTACATCGGTTGGCCGCGGGCGCAAGTCGAGAGCTGGGTTCGTGAATATCGGGCGCGGCTGCTGCGCCGCGGCGCTGCGGCACTGTGCGGTCATGACGATCGGGAATTCCTGCGCTGGTTCGACCTAATCGGAGTGCAGCGACACATCAAGGTGCTCGGCATCTTTGCGCGGCTTTGGTGGCGCGATGGCAAGATCGGCTATCTCGATGATCTGCCGCTGACCCTCGATTACGTGCGCGACAGCAGCGCGCGTTACCCCGAGTTGCGCGGGTTTGCGCGCTGGCTGGAGCGTCGCGTCGTCCCGCAACTGGCGATCGCGAACCTGCGCGCCAAGCAGGCGGCGTCAAAATGAAAGCGATGATTTTGGCCGCCGGGCGCGGTGAGCGCATGCGGCCGCTGACCGACCATTGCCCCAAACCTTTGCTCGAGGTGGGCGGTCGGTCGTTGCTCGCGTGGCATCTGGCGGCGCTGGCGCGCGCCGGTGTCCGCGACATTGTCATCAACCATGCTTGGCTCGGCGCGCAGATCGAGTCAGCTCTCGGCGACGGTCGTCGTTACGGCGTGCGTATCGCCTACAGTGACGAACACGGCGAGGCGCTCGAGACCGCAGGCGGCATCGTCAACGCACTGCCGCTGTTGGGCGACGAACCTTTTTTGGTGGTCAATGGCGATATCTGGACCGACTTCGATTACGCGCGCCCGCCACGACTCGACGCCGCGGCAACCGCTAGCCTGATCCTGGTGCCCAATCCGCCGCAGCATCCGCGCGGCGACTTTGCCTTGCTGCCGCGTGATGCGCGCGAGGATGGCTATGACGTGCTCGCCGATCCTGCGCGGCTCGCCGCGCCCGACGCGCCGCCGCGATACACCTTTTCGGGTATCGCCATGTACCGCGCCGAGTTCTTTGCCGGCTGCAAGCCGGGGCGTTTCCCGTTGCTGCCGCTGCTGCGGCAAGCGGCAGCCGCAGGGCGTTTGCGCGGCCGTCTGTACCAGGGACTTTGGTCGGATATCGGCACGCCCGACCGGCTGCGCGAACTCGATGAACGGCTCGCCGGCGGGGCGAACGGCTGAGTCTGCGGTGCGTCGCACCCGCTAAAGCGCGACCGCGGTCGCGTAAACTCCGCTCATGACCGAAAAGGAAAAAGTCGTCGCTGTGTCGTCACTCGTGCGTAGCGGCGAGAAGTACCGCACGGAACAAGGTTTTTCCGCGATCCGCGATGGCATCAAGGCGACCGCCGGCGCACCGCTGCGCGTGCCGGGCGGCAAGCCGCGCTGGCTCAAGGCACCACTCGCTGCGGGCGAGAACTATGATTTCGTGCGCCGCACGGTGCGCGAGCATCGTCTGGCGACGGTCTGCGAGGAAGCGAAGTGCCCGAATATCGGCGAATGCTGGAACGCGGGCACGGCGACCATCATGCTGATGGGCGAGGTCTGCACGCGGGCCTGTCGTTTTTGTGCAGTCGACACCGGTAATCCGCGCGGCTGGCTGGACCCCGAAGAGCCACGCAATACCGCGCGTACGGTGGCGCTGATGCGCCTGCGTTATGTCGTGCTCACTTCCGTGAACCGTGACGATTTGCCGGATGGCGGGGCCGCGCATTTTGCGGCGGCAGTACGGGCAATCAAAGAAATCTCGCCGCAGACGGCAGTCGAGGCGCTGACTCCGGATTTTCAGGGCGTACTTGCCGATGTCGGGACGGTGGTCGATTCCGGACTCGAGGTCTTTGCGCAAAACGTCGAAACCGTACGGCGGCTGACTCATCCGGTGCGCGATCCACGCGCGGGCTACGAACAGACCTTGCGCGTGCTCGCTCATGCCAAGCGCCATCGGTCCGCGGTTTTGACCAAAACCAGCCTGATGCTCGGACTCGGCGAGACCGACCAAGAAATCATGGCCGCCATGGATGATTTGCGCGTGCACGACGTCGACCTGCTCACGCTCGGGCAATACCTGCAGCCGACCGCAAATCATTTGCCGGTGGCTAGATTCGTCACGCCCGAGGAGTTCGATCGCTATCGCGAGTGGGCACTGGCGCGCGGTTTTCGCGAATGCGTATCGGGGCCGCTCGTGCGCTCGAGCTATCGCGCCGAGCAGGCGCTCGCCGGCAATAACGCCGGGCTCGACAACACGGCGCTCGCGGCCAGTGTCCCGCCTCGTCCGTAACCTCGGTCGCGCCGAGTACCTGCTGGTCTGGCAGGCGATGCAGCGCTTCACCGACGAGCGCACGGTCGACACCGCAGATGAAATCTGGGTGCTTGAGCACGAACCCGTATTCACCCTTGGCATGAACGCCGACCCGACGCATGTGCTCGCGGCGGGGGACATCCCGGTGGTGCGCGTCGATCGTGGGGGTCAGGTCACTTACCACGGGCCCGGGCAATTGGTGGTATATCCGCTCATCGATCTGCGACGCGCCGGGCTCGGGGTGCGTGATCTCGTGACGGCGCTCGAGCAGTCAACCATCGACTGCCTCGCCGGGTACGGCATTTCGGCCGCCACGCGGCCAAAGGCGCCGGGTGTGTATGTGGACGGACGCAAAATCGCCAGCGTCGGCATCCGGGTGCGGCGGGGTGCGAGTTATCATGGCTTGGCGTTGAACGTGGCCATGGATCTGGGGCCGTTCGAGCGCATCAACCCCTGCGGCTACGAAGGGCTCGCAATGACCCAGCTGGCGGCGCTCGGCGCCCCGACCGGGATGTCGCGTGTGGCCGCGGACCTGCTGACCGAACTGCAACGTAGGTTGTCGAGGATCCGCCATGACCCCTCCGAAGCCCGTACCGACGAAGAAAGAAATCGAGATGGTTCGCAACCTTCTCACCTACATCGGTGAGGATCCGGACCGCGAAGGCCTGCTCGAAACCCCAGCGCGTTTTTTGAGGGCCTGGGAGGAATACACCCGCGGCTATCGCGAGAAGCCCGAAGAAATCCTCAAATCTTTCGAGGACGGCGCCCAGAGCTGCGACGAGATGGTCATCGTGCGCGATATCCCCGTGTATTCGCTCTGCGAACATCACCTCGCGCCATTTTTCGGCAAGGCGTATGTCGGCTATGTGCCTGACAAGCGCATTCTCGGATTGTCAAAGATTTCGCGACTGGTCGAAATCTATGGCCGACGTCTGCAGGTGCAGGAGCGGCTCACCAACCAGATCGCCGACGCGCTCGACACCCATCTGCAGCCGCTCGGCGTTGCCGTGGTCATCGAGTGTCGACACATGTGCATGGAATCGCGCGGGGTACGGCACACCGGCACGGCGACCGTGAGTTCGGCGCTGCGGGGTTCGATCAAAACCAACGCCGATACGCGGCGCGAGTTTCTGTCACTGATCGGGCGCTGATCGAAACCCGAGTCTGCGCGGGCTCAGATCACCATCATCACGCCTTCGGTGGCGACCAGCGCACCGACCAGCGCCGTCACCTGTTCGCGGCTTTCGGCGACGATGGTGTACGTGATCGAAATGAAGTTTCCGGCACCACTTGCGCGTTCGCTGATGCGATCCGTCGAGAGCGAGGGGCTGTACTGCGTGACCACTGCATCGATGCGGGCGCGGAAATCACGCGAGGTTCGTCCGACCACCTTGATCGGGTAGTCGGTCGGAAACTGCAGCGGACTCGCTGCCGGATCGGTCGTGCTCACCACGGTTGGGTCGCGAGCGCGCGCTGCAGTTCGTCGATGCCTTGGCGCATTCGCTGCCATACGGGCCCGGGTTTGCCGCTGCCCACAGGCTGACCGTCAAGCGTCGTCACCGCGGAGACGGTGCGTGTCGATGAAGAGATCCAGACTTCTTCTGCACGACGCAGCGCGGCCTCGCTGACTGCGCGGGTCGCGCGCGCGATTCCCAATCGATCGGCGACTTCTTCGACGACGCTGCGCGTGGTGCCCGGAAGAATGGCGGTCGAATTGGGCGGCGTGACGATGGTACCGGCGAGCACCACGTGTGCGGTCGAGGCGGTGGCTTCCATCATCTGGCCATCGCGCAGCAGGATGGTCTCGTCGGCGCCGACATCACAACTCAGTTGTCTTTGCAGCACGTTACCGAGCAGCGCGACCGATTTGATATCGCAGCGCGCCCAGCGAATATCGGGCGCCGTAACGCAGCTGATGCCGCGCGCAAGTTGCTCGGCGCCGGGTTCGCTTAGCGGCGCCGCGAAACCGAACACCGTGGGCGGAATCTGCGGCAGCGGAGCATGGGCGCGTTCGCTATCGGCGCCGCGCGAGATCTGCAAATAGACATACAGGTCGCCGCTGCCGTTACGCTCCATGAGTCCGCGCACGATGGCGCGCCAGCCGTCGCGATCATGCGGGTCGCGCAGGCGCAGCGCAGCACAACTACCGCTGAGGCGATCGAAGTGTTCCTTGAAGCGGAACGGTCGCCCGGCAAACACCGGTACCACTTCGTACACGCCATCGCCGAACAGGAAGCTGCGATCGAGCGGCGAAATCTTTGCCTCGGCGAGCGGCAGCCACTCGCCATTCAGATAGCAGATCGGCAGGGGTGCGGACATCTCAGCGCATCCACATCGCAACGGTGTCCCGCACTCGCGACCACACACCACCCGCCGGCAAATCTTTGCTGGCCACGAGCGGAACTCGACGGATGACGGTGTCGCCGTCCTGAACGCGCAATTCGCCGACCTGCTGCCCGGCCTTGAGCGGCGCGACCAAGGGTTCGTTTAGGTTGATGGCAACCCGGAGTTTCGCCGCCCCACCGCGCACCACCGTGACCGCCACGTTACTCTGCGGGGCGATCGATACGTACTGCTCAGTGCCTTTGTACACGCGCGGTTGCAGCACCATTTCGCCAGCTTTGCGCAGCGTGACGGTTTCATAGAAAGCGAAGCCGTAGTTGAGGATGCCCGCGCTCGCCCGTTCGCGGATTTTCGGTGAGTCGGTGCCGAAGACAGCCGAGATCAAGCGGATTCCGTTGCGTTCCGCCGAGCTCACGAGGCAATAGCCCGCGGTATCGGTGTGACCCGTCTTGATGCCATCGACGGTCGGGTCTTGATAGAGCAGGCCGTTGCGATTTCCTTGACGGATGTTGTTCCAGACGAATTCTTTCTGCGAGTACCAACGGTAATATTGCGGAAATTCGCGGATCAGGGCGCGCGCGAGGATCGCGATATCGCGGGCGGTGGTGTAGAGCGCGGGATCGGGCAGTCCGGTCGCATTGGCGAAGCTGCTGTTCTTCATGCCGAGGGCTTTCGCCTGCTGCGTCATCAGCTGCGCGAAAACGTTCTCGGAACCGGCGAGTCGCTCGGCGAGTGCGATGGCGGCATCGTTGCCCGACTGCACGATCATGCCCTGCAGCAAGACTTCGGCGGGTACTTTGTCGCCCACCTGCAGAAAGGTGCGCGAGCCCTCGGCACGCCAGGCTTTTTCGCTGATGATGATCGGTTCCTGCAACTGCAGACGTCCTTCGGCCAGCGCGCGAAAGGCGACATAGGCGGTCATTACTTTGGTGACGCTGGCGGGCTCGATACGCAGATCTTCATTTTGTCCGGCGAGGCGGCGTCCCGTGGCCTGATCCATGAGGATCCAGGACTTGGCTTCGACGGCGGGTGCCGGCGGGACGGCCGAGGCGATGGCCGCTGCGGGTCGTGCTGCAAAGAATGGCAGCGCGAGCGCACAGGCAAACAGGACGAGTCGGGACAAGCGAGCGGTGGACGGCGACAGTGACAACAAGATGCAGCTCCTGCGGATGATGCGGACCAGAGTCTGCCGCGAATTGTAAACGTGTTACTCGTGCGCGGGACGAGCATCCGGGATGCCGGCGACCCGCAGCCGCTCGATCATGTCATCGGCCTCGATGGCGTTGTTGAGCGGCCCGACTCGCACGCGAAACACCGCGCGTTCGCTGAGACGAACCTCGCGCACGCTGGCATTGCGGATCCCGGAACGCGCGAGCACATTCACCATGGCCTCGGCATTCTCGCGCGCCGCGAACGATCCGGTTTGCAGGTAGCGCGAGCTGACGCCGATGTCGGCCGCTAACGATGACGACGCCGCGGCAGGCGCTGCCGCCGCGGCAGTGACGACCACAGGCCCTGGCGGCGGCTCATCGCCGGCTTCGATCACGCGGATCTCGACCTGGGCAGTGCCTTTTCTCACCATGTCGAGCTTGTGCGCCGCCGTGTAGGAGAGGTCGATGATGCGATCGCCGACGAACGGCCCGCGATCATTGACCCGCACCACCACCGCGCGCCCGTTCTCGAGATTGGTCACGCGGACGTACACCGGAATCGGTAGCGTCTTGTGCGCCGCAGTCATGGCGTACATGTCGTAGGGCTCACCGCTCGAAGTGCGTTCGGCATGAAAGCCGGGCCCATACCACGAGGCTGTGCCGCGCTCGATGTGGCCACGAGCGCTACGCTTCACACGATAGGTTCGACCGAAAACTTCATAGGTTTCGGGATTACCGTAGCGGCTGCGCGGTTCTTTGCGCGGCACGGCGTCGGGGATGTCATCGATGCGGCGGGGTGGTTTGACTGTACCCGCAGGAACCGTGGCCCGCGGCAAAGGCTCCGGCCCGCGACCCAGGCTGCTGCAGGCTTGCAGCCACAGCGCCGTTAACGCAAGCAAGAGCAGCGCGCGACTTTTGCAGATCATCAGGGTTGGAACATCATCTAACGGGTTGGAACATCATCACGGTGTGGAGATCGCTGGCGGCGCCGGCTTGGCCAATTCCGCAGCGATCGCGGTCGCGAGGTCATGCACCGCCATGGCGTACAAAATACTGCGGTTGTAGCGCGTGATGACGTAAAAATTGCGCAAACCAATCCGCACGTTTGCACGGTCGGTGAGTTCGGCGGGTATCAGAATGACTCGCGTGTCATCGCTGATCGACTCCGGCAGTGCAAAGCCGCGCGCGCGTGCGCCCGCTGCGATTTCATTGAGTTCGAGGTTGCGACGATCGAGGGTCGGCATCACCGTCGCCATGGTGTCGGCGTTGGCCTCGGCGGCGATGATCGCTGGTTGTTCGCGCTGCCAACCGTGCTCGACAAAATAATTGGCGACGCTGCCGATCACATCATCCCAGTTGTCGAACAAATCGCGCCGCGCATCGCTCGCGCCATCGAGTGCGCCATTGACCGCGTAACGCCGGTAACTCGAAGGCATGAACTGCGGCGCCCCCATCGCCCCGGCATAAGAGCCGAGAGTCGCCAGTGGATCGAGTTTTTCCTCGCGCACCAACAGCAAGAATTGCTCGAGTTCGGCGCGGAAGAAGCGGCTGCGCGGCGGGTAGTTGAAACCCAGCGTCATGAGTGCATCGAGTACGCGCCACGAGCCTTTATTTCGACCATAGTTGGTTTCGATACCGATGATAGCGACGATGTATTCCGGCGACACGCCGGTCTTGGCGTGCACGGCCTCGAGGCGCGCGCTTTGACCGCGAGCAAACTCGACCCCACGGGCGACACGCTCGGCGCTCACCAAGCGATTGCTGTATTCGAACCAGCGCAGCACGCTCTCGGCAGGGCGGGTGATGGCGGCAATGATGCGCGGCTGGTGCATGCCCTGCGCAAGCAGGGCGCAGATATCGGCGACCGGAATGGAATTTTTGGTCGACACCTCCTCGATGAAGGTGCGGATCGCATCGCGCTCGAGATCGAATGGGGTCGGGGCCCCGGGCAGCGGTGAGGCGACAACAGTCGGCGGCACTGCTGGTGCAGTGGCAGGCGTTGTCGCAACGATGGGCGCGGCCGCAGTCGTCACCGATTTCTTGGGCGGTGAGGCGCAAGCGCCGAGCACTAGCAAGAGCAGCAGGGCGGGTGCGTGGAGACTGCGGCGGAGCGCAGCGTTGACGGTGATCATCAGGCGGCGAGTTTCCGGTTCGCGTACAACGACATCAGGATACCGAAGCCGGCGAGCAGGGTCACTATGGAAGTGCCGCCGTAGCTTACGAGCGGCAGCGGCACACCGACCACGGGCAGCAGGCCACTCACCATGCCGGCGTTGATGAATACATACACAAAGAAAGTCGCGGCAAGACTGCCCGACAGCAAACGCGCGAAGGTGTCGCGCATCTGCGAAGCGAGGAACAAGGCGCGCAGTGTGACGAAGACGTAGAGACCGAGCAGCAGCATGACACCAACGAGACCCAGTTCTTCGCCGATCACCGCGAAAACGAAATCGGTGGTTCGCTCGGGCAGAAAATCGAGTTGCCCCTGCGTGCCTTGCAAATAACCCTTGCCGAAGAGTCCACCCGAGCCGATGGCAATGGTCGACTGGATGATGTGATAACCCGCACCGAGCGGATCCGCCTGCGGATCGAGAAAAGTCAGCACGCGTTGCCGCTGATAATCGTGCAGGAAAAACCAGCCGATCGTGGCGGCGGCGACGCCACTGGCTGCCAGCAGCAAGATGTAGCGCAACGCGAGACCGCCGAGCAGCATGACGATGAAACCGGCCATCAAAATAAGCAGTCCCGTGCCGAGGTCGGGTTGCAGGATGGTGAGCGCCGTCGGCACCAGAATCACTGCAGCAAGCAGCAGCGAGGTGCGCGGATCCGGCGGCAGTGGCCGCTCACGCAACAACCAAGCGCAAGCCATGGGCACCGCGATCTTCATGATTTCCGAGGGTTGAAAGCGCACGAAGCCGAGATCCAGCCAGCGCTGCGCGCCCTTGCCGATGTAGCCGATGGCATCGACGATGATGAGCAGCACAAGTCCTGTGAGATACAGCCAGGGCGTAATCCGTCGCAGGACGCCGGGTCGCAGCTGGGCGAGCACCAGCATCAGCACGGCGCCTAGCCCGAGCCGAATGCTGCCGCGCAGCACCGACTCCCAATCACCACCGGATGAGCTGAAGAGTATGAATTGTCCGTAGAGTGCGATCGCGGCGAGCCCCGCCAGCAGCGGACCATCGAGACGGAGTGTGCCGAACAGCCGCGTCGTGCGGGTCAGGGTTCGTTGCGTAGCGCTTTCGACGTCTTCACGCAGCATGCTTATTCCTCGGTCGCCTCGGCCGTGGCCGCGACCGCGCGTTCGCCTGCGGCGGGCGGCGACGGAAATTTGCGCAGCAGATAGGCATCCAGCACCTTGCGCGCAATCGGCGCCGCGGTGCCGCTGCCGCTACGGCCATTTTCGACGATGACCGCGAGTGCAATCTTTGGGGCCTCGACGGGTGCAAAGGCCACGAACCACGCGTGGTCGCGCAACCGGTCGGCGATGGCCGCCTCGTTGTAGCGTGCATTCTGCGCGACCGTGAACACCTGTGCCGTGCCGGTTTTTCCGGCGATGCTGTAGGGCGCGCCGGCGGCCGCTCGACTCGCCGTGCCGCCTTGCATCACCGCGAGCATGCCGTCGATGACTCGTTCCCAATCCTCAGGCTTGCCGGCTTCGGGCTTCGGCAGTGGCCGCGGCGCGAGCACGGTGACCTTTTGGGTTTCGGGATCGCGCATTGCCCGCACGAGACGCGGTCGATAGTTCTTGCCGCGGGTGGCGAGCACCGCCGTCATGTGCGCAAGTTGCAGCGGCGTGCTAGTCATGTAGCCCTGTCCGATGCCAAAGATTACGGTCTCGCCGGGGAACCACACCTGTTCCGCTTTCTTTTTGAAGACCGTCTTTTTCCAGTCGGGCGAGGGCAGGATGCCGGCTTTCTCGCCGCCGATATCGATGCCGGTGGGTTTGCCGAGACCGAACTCGGCCATGAAATCATGCAGCCGGCGGACACCGATCTTGTTCGAGATGTCGTAAAAATAAGTATCGCAGGACTGCGCGATCGCCGTGCGCAGGTCGATCGTGCCGTGCCCGCGCGGTCGCCAGTCGCGGAAGCGATGACTGCTGCCGGGCAGCGAAAACCAGCCTGCGCAGAAGTGCGGCTCGGTCGGTTGGACGACGCCGTAGGTGAGTCCGGCGAGTGCCACCACGGGCTTGATCGTTGAACCCGGCGGATAAGTGCCGCGCAGCGCGCGATTGAACAGCGGCTGATCGGGGTTTTCATTGAGCGTTCGGAATTCGGGGCGAGTCAGGCCGCGCGCAAACATGTTGGGGTCGAAGCCAGGCCGACTGACGAGCGCGATGATGTCGCCGTTGTTCGGATCCAGTGCGACGATGGCCGCGCGCTGATCACGCACGGCATCTTCGGCAACACGCTGTACCTCAAAATCGAGCGTCAGCATGAGATCGGTGCCCGGATCGCCCGGTATTGCAGCGAGTTGTGCCTCGAGTCCACCGGCTTTTTCGACCGAGCGACCGCGTGCATTGACCATGATTTCGCGTCGACCGTTACGACCGCGCAGTTGCTCTTCAAACGCCGCCTCGACCCCGACTTTGCCGATGGTCGAGGTGCCCGCGTACTGCTCGCGATCGATGCGCGCGAGATCGCTCTCCGAGATGGAGCCGACGTAGCCGAGCGCATGGACCGCGAGCTCGCCCTGCGGATAACTGCGTGCGAGGCGAGTGCGAATGTCGACGCCCGGAAAATCGAAGCGGTTCACCGCGAAGCATGCCATGTCCTCATCGTTCAGGAAGAGTCGGATCGGCACACTGTCGAACGGTCTGCGCGAGCGCACGATGCGACGCAGATCATCGATGTCGTCGGCGTCGATCAGGCCGATCCGCGCGAGACCCTGCAGCGTCGCTTTGAGATCCGGCACTTCTTCGGGGACGAGTTCGAGCTGATACGCCGGCTTATTCTCGGCGAGGATCGCACCATTGCGATCGTAAATGATGCCGCGCGGGGCCGGCTGCGGCTCGATCCGCACGCGATTGCCCTGCGCGAGATCGGTGTATTCGTCATGACGCAGTACTTGCAGCCAGACCAGCCTGCCGAGCAGCACCAGCGTGAGGGCGGCGACGATGAACACCGTGGCGAGCGCGCGCTGCTCGAACAATCTTTGTTCGATCCAGAAATCTTTGATACGCCCGCGGATGCTCATCGTTGTGCCGGTGCCGCACCCGCGCTCAGCGCCGCGCGCGATTTTCGCTCGCCTGCCAGGCGGCGGTCAGCGGCCAAAGCAGTGAGCCGACGAGAATGGGCAGCCAGCGCATCCAGCCACCTGCAGCATTGCCGGTCCAGCCGTCGATCGCCCAACTGACCGCTTCGCTCGCGAACAGCAAGGCGGCGGCGAAAACGGTTTGTTCGAATAGCGGTTTGTTGCGCACCAGCAAGTGCTGGCGAACCGCGATATACGCCACCAGCGACAGCGCGAGAGCGTGCTGGCCGAAGACCGCACCGCGATAGACATCGAGTGCGAGACCGGTGACGAAGCCGAGCGTGATGCCGCCGACGCGCGGTGCGATCAACGACCAAAAAATCACCGCTATCACCGCAAGTGGCGGGCGGATCGCAGCCAGCCAGAATGGCAGCGGCAGCACTTGCAGCACGAACGCGGCGAGCGTCGTCAGCACCAACCGACTGCGAACGGTACTCGCGATCATGGCGGTGTGGCGGCGGGCGGGGCTGTGGGCGAGGCGGCGGGGTGCGCCGGCTTGAACCAAAGAAATGCGACCACGCGATCGCGATCGAGTTTGGCCGTGATCTTTGCCGTGACCTGGGCGAGTGGCGAGGCGCCATCGCGACGCACTGCGCTGACGCTGCCGACCGGGTAGCCCGTCGGGAAGGTCTTGCCGAGCCCCGAGGTGACGAGCAGATCGCCCTCGCGGATGTCGGACTGCAGGGGTAAATAGGGCAGGCTGAGCTCACCGTTGCGACCGGTGCCGAGCGCCAAGGTGCGCTGCCCGGTGCGCGCAATCTGCACGGGCACTGCATGTTCGGGATCGGCGAGCAGAATGATTTCGGTGCTCCACGGTCCGACACGCAGCCCTTGACCGACGAGACCTTCGCCGGCAATCACCGCCTGACCTTTGCTGATGCCGTGTACGGTCCCGCGATCTACCGTGTAGCGCTGTCGCAAGCGGTTGGTCTCGACCGCGATCACGCGCGCTGCCAGCCAGCGATCGGCCACATCGGTCGCGGCGCTACCCAGGCTGCGCAGCTCGAAGTTTTCGCGCTCCAGATCGGCGCGCCGCATGGCCAGCAATTCGAGTTCGCGCAGGCGTTCGCGCAGCGCGCGGTTTTCCTGTTGCAGCGTCGTGCGTTGCTCAAAGTTTTCGCGGGTCCAATCCCAAGCGGCCGCTGGCGAAGCGAGCGCCATCTGCAGTGGATAGGCGACGGCCTGCAGCGCAAAGCGCACGGTGTCGAGCCAGCCGCCACGCTGGTCGAGCCACATGATGCTCAGCGAGAGGGTCGCGTAGACGAAGAAGCGCAGCCCCGCCGGGGTGCCGCGTGGGGGGATGTTGCGGCTGGCAGCCGTGTTACTCAAGCCCGAAGTTGCCGGGGCCGAGCTCGTCCATCAGTTCGAGGATGTGTCCACCGCCGCGCGCCACGCAGGTGAGCGGGTCCTCGGCGATGACTACCGGCACGCCGGTCTCCTCGGTGATTAGTTTGTCGATGTCGCGGAGCAGCGCGCCGCCGCCCGTGACCACGATGCCGCGTTCGGCCACGTCCGAACCGAGTTCGGGCGGGGTTTGTTCGAGCGCCTGCTTGACCGCACCGACAATGCCCTGCAGCGGCTCTTGCAGTGCTTCGAGGATCTCGTTGCTGTTGAGCGTGAAGGCGCGCGGCACACCCTCGGAGAGGTTGCGTCCCTTGACCGAGATTTCGCGCACGGTCTGCCCGGGATAGGCCGAGCCGATTTCGATCTTGATGCGTTCGGCGGTCGTTTCACCGATGAGGATACCGTAATTGCGACGCACGTAGTTCATGATCGCTTCATCGAAGCGATCGCCACCGATGCGCGCCGATTGCGCATAGACGATGCCGTTCAAAGAAATGACTGCCACTTCGGAGGTGCCGCCACCGATGTCGAGCACCATCGAACCGCGCGCTTCTTGCACCGGCAGTCCCGCGCCGACGGCGGCCGCCATGGGTTCGCTGACGATGGACACCGTGCGCGCACCCGCGCCCTCGGCCGACTCGCGGATCGCCCGACGCTCGACCTGCGTCGAACCCACCGGCACGCAGACGAGTACGCGCGGCGAGGGTTTGAGCAGACGGTTGTCATGCACCTTGGCGATGAAGTACTGCAGCATCTTCTCGGTGTAGGTGAAGTCGGCGATGACGCCGTCTTTCATGGGGCGCACGGCCGTGATGTTGCCGGGCGTGCGGCCGAGCATGTTTTTCGCTTCCGAGCCGACGGCAACGATGACTTTGCCGCCGCGGCTGAAGTCATCTTGCACCGCGACCACCGACGGCTCGTTGAGCACGATGCCGCGGTCGCGCACGTAGATCAACGTGTTCGCCGTGCCGAGGTCGATCGAAATAGCGCTGGAAAAATAGCCGCGCAGGCGCTTGAACATCTTGTGGTGCCGGGAGAATCTGGTGGAGGGAAAAGGGCCGAGAAAACACCGGCAATTTAGCAATCCGCGGGCTCGCCCACAAGGCAAGGATGATATGATTTCGCGGTCTCACAGCCCCGGTGCTAGACCATGAGCCTCAGCCGAGCAGACATCGAAAATATTGCGCGTCTCGCGCGCCTCGAGCTCACGGAGGCCGAGATCCCGGTCTACGTCGACTCGCTCTCCAAGATTTTTGCCTTCGTTGGCGAGCTCGATCGCGCGCCGACCAGCGGCATCGCACCCATGGCGCATCCGCTGCCCGGGCTTGCCCAGCGCTTGCGCGCCGATGAGGTCAGCGAGCCCAACCGCCGTGACACCTACCAGCAGAACGCCCCGCAGGTCGAAGCCGGCCTCTATCTAGTGCCGAAGGTGATCGAATGAGTGCTCCGGCAGCGACCGTCGCGGCGCTTGCCAAGGGTCTCGCGGCGGGCGAGTACTCGAGTGTCGAGTTGACCCGCGCCTACCTCGAGCGTATCGCCGCGGCGCAGCCCGCGCTCAATGCCTTCGTGACCATCACTAGCGAAGCCGCCCTGGCTACCGCCGCTGCGGCCGATGCCGCGCGCGCCAAGGGCCAGGCTGGTCGACTGACCGGCGTGCCGATCGCCCACAAAGACATCTTCTGCACCGAGGGTGTGCGCACCACCTGCGGCTCGAAGATGCTGGCGAATTTCGTCTCGCCTTACGACGCCACGGTGGTCGCGGGTTTGCGCGGCGCCGGTACCGTGATGCTCGGCAAACTCAACATGGACGAGTTCGCCATGGGCTCGTCGAACGAGACCAGTTTCTTTGGTGCGGTGCACAATCCCTGGGATACCAAGATGGTCCCGGGTGGTTCGTCGGGTGGCTCGGCCGCGGCGGTCGCCGCGCGGATCGTGCCGGCGGCGACCGCTACAGACACTGGCGGCTCCATCCGCCAGCCCGCCGCGCTTTGCGGGGTCACTGGCATCAAGCCCACTTACGGGCGCTGCAGCCGCTACGGCATGATTGCCTTCGCCTCGAGTCTCGATCAGGCGGGCCTCATCACTGTCAGTGCCGAAGACGCCGCGCTGCTGCTCGGGCCGATGTCGGGTTCCGATCCGCGCGATTCGACCAGCGTCGAGCGCGCCGTACCCGATTACACGACCACCCTCGGCGATTCGCTCGAGGGGCTTACCATCGGGCTCGTCAAAGAATTCTTCGACAAGGGGCTCGATGCCACCAACGAACAGCGCATTCGCGATGCCATCACCGTGTTCGAAAAACTCGGTACTCGCGTGCGCGAAGTGAGCTGCCCCAATCTGCCCTTGTCGGTTCCCACTTACTACGTGGTGGCGCCCGCCGAGTGTTCATCGAACCTCGCACGCTTTGACGGCGTGCGCTTCGGTCATCGCTGCAAGTCGCCAAAGAATCTGCTCGATCTCTACTGCCGTTCGCGCGGCGAGGGCTTCGGTGCCGAGGTGAAGCGGCGCCTCATGACCGGTACCTACGTGCTGTCGGCCGGCTATTACGACGCCTATTACCTCAAGGCGCAGCGCGTGCGGCAGCTGATCAGCGCCGATTTCGCCCAGGCCTTCCAGAGCTGCGATCTGCTCTTTGGCCCGACATCGCCGACGCCGGCATTTCCGATCGGCGCCAAGTTCGACGATCCCATCACCATGTACCTCAACGACATCTACACCATTGGCGCCAATCTGGCGGGCCTGCCCGGAATGTCCATTCCCTGTGGGTTCGTCGACGGCTTGCCGGTGGGACTGCAGATCGTCGGGCCGCATTTTTCCGAGGTGCGCATGCTCAACGCCGCGCATCGTTACCAGCAGGAAACCGACTGGCATCTTCGCGTGCCGGCGGCGTTCGCCTGAGGATTCGCCATGGAATGGGAAACCGTCATCGGTCTCGAAATCCACGCCCAGCTCGCCACCCGCTCAAAGATTTTTTCGGGCTCGGCGACCGCATATGGTGCCGAGCCCAATACGCAGGCGAATCTGGTTGACCTCGGCTACCCCGGGGTGTTGCCGGTGCTCAATGGCGAGGCGGTGCGCATGGCTGTGCGTTTTGGACTCGCGATCGGCGCGCGCATTGCGCCGCACTCGGTGTTTGCGCGCAAAAATTATTTCTACCCCGATCTGCCCAAGGGCTATCAAATAAGTCAGTACGAATTGCCGATCGTCGCCGAGGGCGCGCTCGATGTCGTGCTCGATGACGGCACGCGCAAGCGCATCGGTATCACCCGGGCGCATCTCGAAGAAGACGCCGGCAAGTCGCTGCACGAGGGATTGCCCGGCGTCAGTGGTATCGACCTCAACCGTGCGGGCACGCCACTCATCGAAATCGTCAGCGAACCCGACCTGCGCTCGGCCAAAGAAGCCATCGCCTACATGAAGAAAGTGCACTCGCTGGTGCGCTATCTCGAAATCTGTGACGGCAACATGCAGGAAGGCTCGTTCCGCTGCGACGCCAACGTTTCAGTGCGCCGTAAGGGCGCCGAGAAATTCGGTACTCGCGCCGAGATCAAAAATCTGAACTCGTTCCGCTTCGTCGAAAAAGCGATCAACTACGAAGTCGAGCGGCAAATCGAGATCATCGAGAGCGGGGGCAAAGTGGTACAGGAGACCCGCCTCTACGACCCGGACAAGGGCGAGACGCGCTCGATGCGCTCCAAAGAAGAAGCCAACGATTACCGCTATTTCCCCGACCCCGACCTGCTCCCGGTGGTGCTCGATGACAGCTTCATCGCCGGCGTCAAGGCCACGCTGCCCGAGCTGCCCGACGAAAAAGCCGCGCGTTTCGTACGCGATTACGGACTCTCCGAATACGACGCCGGCGTGCTGACGGCCAGTCGCGAACTCGGGGCCTTTTATGAAGAGGTGGTGCGACGCGTCGGCAGCGAGCCTAAGCTTTGCGCCAACTGGGTCATGGGTGATCTTGCTGCCTTCCTCAATAAAGACAATCTCGAGATCAATGAATCGAAGGTTGATGCGGCGGCGCTCGCGGGCCTTGTAGTACGTATCGTCGACTCGACCATATCCGGCAAGATCGCCAAAGATGTCTTCCAGGCGATGTGGGCCTCGGGTGAGGGTGCCGATGCGATCATCGAACAAAAGGGTTTGCGGCAGATCACCGATACCGGCGCCATCGAGCAGGCCATCGAAGAAGTCATTGCAAAAAATCCGGGTCAGCTTGCCGACTATCGGTCCGGCAAAGACAAGCTGTTCGGATTTTTCGTCGGTCAGGTGATGAAGGCGACCCGCGGCAAGGCGAATCCCGCGCAGCTCAACGCGCTGCTCAAGAAAAAACTGGCCGGCTGATCGCCGCCACAAGGACGCGGAAAACATGCAGCAGCCTGCAGCGGGCCGCGCCCGCATCGATATCGTGCAGCGCTTCGCCGTCAAACAGCAGTCGGTGCGCGGTCAGTTCGTGCGCCTGGGGCCCGCATGGCTTGCCCTGCGCGAGCATGGTGATTACCCCGAGCCGGTGCGGCGCATGCTCGGCGAGGCGGTCACCGCCGCCGTGCTGCTGGCCTCGACGCTCAAGTTCCAAGGCGAACTCACGCTGCAATTGCAGGGCGATGGCGCCGTGCGCTTGCTGGTCGCGCAGTGCACCAACGATTTTCGCATTCGCGCCGTCGCGCGCTTCGATCGCGAGCGAGTCGAGGCGAGCCTGCGCGATACCGCTGCGCTTACCGACCCGTTTGCCGTGCTCGCGGGCGCTGGCACCCTGGTGGTCACCGTCGAAGCTGATCGGCTCGCTTCGCGTTACCAGGGTGTCGTGCCGATCAGCGGTGGCTCGCTCGCAGCCTCACTCGAGCATTACTTTGAAACCTCCGAGCAGTTGCCGACGGCGGTCGTGCTCGGCGCTGACGACTTCGGTACGGCGGGGCTCTTGGTACAACGCATGCCGGATCATGGTGGCATCGTGACCGCATCCGTGGATACCGCCAAGCAAACTTTTGCTGCCGCGCGCGCGGCGATTGGCGGCGTGCAGCGCGATGAGTTGCTGGCCCGTCCGCCCGAAGATTTGATGCGGCGTGTATTCAACGGACTCGACGTGCGCGTGCACGAGTCGCATCTGGTCGGCTTTCGCTGTCGCTGCAGTCGCGAGCGAGTTTCGGGGATGCTACGTTCGCTCGGCCTCGAGGAAGTCCGCTCCATCATCGCCGAGCAGCAGTCGGTCACGGTGACCTGCGAGTTTTGTCATCGACCCTGGCGCTTCGACCCGGTCGATGCGCTGCAGCTTTTTGGTGCCCCGGTCGATCAGGTGCCAGGCTCAACCACGCTCAACTGACGGCGTCGCGTCAGCCTCGGTGTTCGCTCGCGAGGTACTCCTCGCTCTGCATCTCGATGAGGCGACTTGCCGTGCGCTCGAATTCGAAGCGCAAGCGCTCGCCCTGATAGAGCTGCGTCGGCGCAGCGGCTGCCGAGATCACGAGATTCACGCGACGATCATAGAATTCGTCGACCACGGCGATGAAGCGTCGCGCGGCATCTTCGCTCGCCGCGGTGAAGACGGGTACGTTCGAGAGCAGCACGGTCTGGAACTCGCGGGCGATGCTGACATAGTCGTTTTGGCTGCGCGGCCCCTCGCAGAGCGCGCGGAAGTCGACCCATACCACGTTGTCGCAGACCCGTAGTACTTCGATCTTGCGACCCTCGACATCGATGCTGCCGCCCGTCGTGCCGAGCCCGTCAGCAAGATCCTCGAACATCTCGGTCAAGGCGTTGCTGGTCCGCTCCGAGTCGCTTTGCAGATAAATCGGCATGCGTGTGAGTTGGCGCAACCGATAATCGGTGCTGCCATCGACACTGACGAGTGCACAGTGACGTTCCAACAAGGCAATCGCCGGCAAAAAGCGCTGCCGCTGCAAGCCATTGAGATAGAGCCCCGCGGGCGGCACGTTGGACGTGAATACCAGCGTCACGCCGCGATCGACGAGATGAGCGAACAGCCCGCCGAGCAGCATGGCGTCGGCAATGTCACTGACGAAAAGCTCATCGAGGCAAAGTACTCGGGTATCGCGGGCGATATCCGTGGCGACGGCGATCAGCGGGTCGACCTCATCGCGATGTTGGCGCAGTCCCTCGTGCACGCTTCGCATGAAGCGATGGAAATGACTGCGGCGTTTGCGGGGGAACGGCAGACTCTCGAAGAATAAATCCATCAGCCAGGTTTTACTGCGACCGACGCTACCCCAAAGATAAACGCCACGCACGGCGCCAGCATGATCTGCTGGCGCAGAAAAGCGCTGTCGCAAGCGCGTGAGTAGCGAGAGTTTTTTGGTCGCGATGAGTTCTCTGCGCAGGCGCTCGAGCTCGTCGATGGCAGCGCGCTGCGCGGGGTCGGCGCTGAAGCCGCTGCTGGCGAGCGCCGAGGCGTAGCGATAGGCGAGCGCGCTCGGCTGCCCTGCACCCGGCTGCCCTGCGCTCAAGAGCGGAGCTCCGGTCGATCGCGGAAATAGTCGAGTGCGGCGGGGTTCGCGAGGGCGTCGGTGTTGGTGACTGGCAGGCCGTGCACGATATTGCGCACGGCGAGTTCGACGATCTTGCCGCTGATGGTGCGCGGAATTTCGGGCACTGCAACGATGCGTGCCGGGACGTGGCGCGGCGTGGTATTGGCGCGTATGGTGTCGCGGATGCGTTTTTGCAGAGCGTCATCGAGGGTAATGCCCTCGCGCAGGCGCACGAAGAGCACGACGCGCACATCGCTCTGCCACGCTTGACCGATGCAAAGCGATTCCAGAACCTCGGGCAAGGTTTCGACCTGCCGATAGATTTCGGCGGTACCGATGCGGATACCGCCCGGGTTCAACACGGCATCGGAGCGACCGAGAATCATGAAGCCGCCATGCGCGGTACGCATGGCGTAATCACCGTGATGCCAGATACCCGTAAAGCGCTCGAAGTAAGCCTTGCGATATCGCGCGCCATCGGCATCACCCCAAAAACCGATCGGCATCGACGGAAAGCTGCGTCGACAGACGAGTTCGCCCTTCTCGCCGGCGGGCAGCGAGCGGCCGGACTCATCGACCACATCCACATCCATGCCGAGGCCCGCACACTGCAGTTCGCCGTGATACACGGGCCCGAGCGGATTGGCGATGCAGAAGCTCGAGATGATGTCGGTCCCGCCAGAAATCGATGACAGCTGCAGGTCGTTTTTGATGTCGCGGTAGACGAAATCGAATTGCTCAGGCACAAGCGGCGAGCCCGTCGACAACACGGTGCGCAGCGCGGGCAGCTGTACGCGTTCGCGCGGCTGATACCCGGACTTTTCGAGAGCAGACAAATATTTTGGACTGGTACCGAAAATGCTGATGTGTTCGGCTTCGGCCATGCGCCAGAGCACGCCTTCATCAGGATGAAATGGAGAGCCATCGTAGAGCACCAGCGTGGCGCCAACGGCGAGACCGCTCACCAGCCAGTTCCACATCATCCAGCCGCAGGTGGTGAAGAAGAACAGGCGATCGGTGCGGCGCAGATCAACGTGCAGGTGATGTTCCTTCAAATGCTGCAGCAGCGTGCCGCCGGCGCCATGGACAATGCACTTCGGTTTGCCGGTGGTGCCCGATGAATACATCACGAAGAGTGGGTGATCGAAGGGCAGGCGCGTGAAAACCGGTTTCGCAGCCGGCGTACCGCAGCGACTCCAGAGTCGCACCTGACGCGTGGCGTTAGCAGACAAGTGCTCGAGATTGGGCGCGGCGTCGATATAAGGCACCACGATCACGGTGCTTACCGAGGGCAGTTGCGCCAGTACGCCGGCGATCGGCGTCAAAGAATCGAGTGTCTTGCCACCGTAAAAATAACCATCGGCGGTAACGATGACCTTGGGTGCGATTTGCCCGAAGCGATCGAGCACGCCGGCGATACCGAAGTCGGGCGAGCACGCAGACCAGATCGCGCCAATGCTGGTGGTGGCGAGCATCGCAATGATCGTCTCGGGCATGTTCGGCATGAAGCCCGCGACCCGATCCTCGGGCACAACCCCCGCAGCACGCAGGCCTGCCGCCACACGGCCGACTTCGGCCGTGAGCTGACGATAAGACAAAGTCCGCCGTAAACCGCGCTCGTTGTGGAATACGAGTGCCGGATGATCGTCGCGAAAGTGCAGCAAATTCTCGGCGAAATTGAGCTGAGCGCCCGGGAACCAGCGTGCTCCGGGCATCCGCGCGCCGTCTTCGAGCACGGCGGCTGCTGCCCAGTCGGCCTTTACGTCGGTGAAATGCGCGAGCTCGAACCAGAAGGCGGGCGAGTCCTCAACCGACCAGCGATGCAGTGCAGCGTAGTCGGCGAAATGCAGATCAAGGCGCGCGGCGACGCAGTGTATGAAGCGCTGCAGATTACTGTTCTGTCTGCGCTCCGTGCTGGGCGTCCACAATGGCCGCGCCTCGCTCATGTCGACAACGTCAGCAACTCAGAGCGACTGGTAGATTGGGCCGGAGCCGCCTTCGGGCGTCGTCCAATCAATGATTTGATACGGGTCTTTGATGTCACAGGCCTTGCAGTGCACGCAGTTCGAAGCATTGATCTGCAGTCGCTTGCCGCCCGCTCCGTCATCCACCATTTCATAGACATTGGCCGGACAGAAGTTCTGGCAAGGATTGCCGAACTCGGTGGCGCAGCGGGTCACGCAGATATCAGGATCGCGAACCTTGAGGTGGATCGGCTGGTTTTCTTCGTGCGAGTTGTTGGCGAAGAATACCGCAGCGAGACGATCGCGGGGCGGTAGCGAGCGATCGACCCAGCCGCGATCAGGCGATTCGAATTCATTGAGGCGCTGGGTTTCGGCGTAGGCGGCGGTGTTGCGCAGCGTCCATGGCGTGCGACCTCCGGTCACCGTCTCGAGCGCGCCATTGGCCATCGCAAACCACAAGCCGCGCTTGAAACCGGGCTTGATGTTGCGCACCGCCTTGAGCTCGCGACCGCCTGCGGAGGCGCGAAAGCGCGCATCGAAGCCTGCGGGCGAGCAGGCGTGCTCCGCCAAATGCTCGGCGGCCAGCATACCGCAGCGGATCGCCTGATGAATACCCTTGATTTTGGCGACATTGAGCGTGCCCGCGGCATCGCCGATCAGCATCGCACCCGGCATCTCGAGTTTCGGCAGCGATTGCCAGCCACCTGCGGCAATCGTGCGCGCGCCGGCGGCGACGATCTCGCCGCCTTCGAGCAAGGTACGGATGCTCGGATGATGCTTGACCTGCTGGAAGGCTTCGAAGGGTTTCAGTCGCGGGTCGCGATA
>VGUP01000009.1 GCA_016874175.1 Gammaproteobacteria bacterium
AACTTGAGGCGTGCCAACGCCGGGGGCGCGGGTTTTTTCCCCGACTTCAAATCATTGACGCGATAGAGTGCGCCATGAGCGATCTCTGCGGCCGAGCGTGCGAAAAGATAATCGTCGAGCTCGCGCGGCGCGGGGCGGGTGAGCGCGACCGCTGCGGTTTTGCAGCGCGTGCGCAAAAGCGCACCCACCGCTGTATGCAGCGCTTTGCGCAAGGCCTTGCGATTGACTTCGGCGCGGCCTTGGCCCACCAGCAGAATCCGCTCGGCTTTCATGCGCGGGAAAGCGGGCAGCAGCAGGGTTTCGCCCAAGTGGCCGGTGAAATCGCCGGATTGCAAAAACCGCGTGAGTTTACCGGCACACTGCCGGTCGAGTGCCGCGGCAAGCGGTGACAGTGTGCCGCCTTCGTGAACGCCGATAACGACGCAATCGGCCTGAACCTGGGCCGTGGTACCCGTGAAAATCTCGAACTGCATGCGAACCTCCGCGAGGATACGGCCCGCGGGTAGAAGGGTGCTTCCCTGCACCACGGGCCGTGCCAGTTGACGTAACATTCTATCGTTTTCCGGACCCCTTCAGGGGTCGCGACCCTCGGTAGCGAAGTTCGTGGCGCAAATCCTTTCCCGATACATTCTGCGCGAAACCCTGGGCACTTGGCTCGGGGTGACGACCGTGCTGCTCGTGATCCTGCTCACCAACCAGGTTGCGACCGTATTGGCACGCGCCGGGGAGCAGGGTTTTCCACGGGACGTTGTCCTCGAGCTCGTTTGGTTTGGGGCGATCAGCAATCTCTTCGTGCTGCTTCCGGTCGGGCTGCTGCTCGGCATCATGCTGGCCTTGGGTCGCCTGTATCACGACAGCGAAATGACGGCAGTGCTTGCATGCGGCGTCGATCGCTGGCGCATTCACGCTCCGGTCACCCTGCTTGCGCTCGTGGTGGCAGCCCTCGTTGCCTGGCTCACGTTGTTGACGGCGCCCGCGGCGGCGGCGCGAGTCGAGGAGCTGCGCGCGAGCGCACTGCGCGCCGGTGAATTTGCGCCGATCGCCCCTGGCAAGTTTCGCAGTTTTGGGGGTGGCTCCGCTGTGTTCTACGCGCAGTCGGCGGCTGCGGACGGCACGCTCGAAGGCATCTTCGTCAAGCGGGTGCGCGCTGATCGCTATGAAATTGCAGTAGCCAAGCGCGCGCGTCACCAAGTCTCGGCCGATGGCAGTCTGCACACCCTCACGCTTCTTGATGGCGAGCGCTACGAAGGCACGCCTGGCTCGCGCGAATTTCGCATCGTGCACTTTGCCAGCAATGTCATTCCGGTACGCGTACCGCCCATGGCCAGCAAGGTCGGTGAGCTCGACGCCATGCCGACCGCAAAACTTTGGTCTACCGACGATCCCGAACTGCGTGCCGAATTTCATTGGCGCTTGGCAGCGCCGATCATGGTATTCGTGCTGGCCGTGCTCGCCGTACCGCTGTCGCGACTGCGGCCGCGCCAAGGTCGCTATGCGCGCATCTGGCTCGCCATCGTCGTTTACTTTGTGTATTTCAGTCTCGCCTCGGCCGCCAAAGTGTGGCTTGCCAAAGGCGTAGTGCCCGCCGCTCTCGGGCTTTGGTGGGTGCATCTGCTGGTCGCCTTGCTGACGCTGGGAGTCATTGCGCTGCCCGATCTGCGCGCGCGGCTGCGCCATCGAGATACCTCGGCACTCGCGTCACCCGTGGTCGGAGCAGCTACATGACTTGGCTCGGCGTGCTCGAGCGTCATGTCATACGCGCCGTGCTCGGCGGTGTGTTGATGGTCGTCGTGGTGCTGCTCTCGCTCGGGGCGCTGTCTCTTTTCATGGGGCAGCAAGATGACATCGGCGTCGGCAACTATTCCACGGTCGACGCGCTGCTGTTCGTGCTGCTCAACTTGCCGCAGCAGGGTTGGGAGTTGCTGCCGATCAGCGCGTTGATTGGCGCACTGATGGGTCTTGGCAATTTGGCGCGCGGCAGCGAACTGATTGTCATGCGTACTTCCGGTTTGTCGGTATGGCAGATCGCGAGGCCGGTCGCGATCGCCGGCGTGTTGCTCGCAGTCATCGGGTCGCTGCTCGGCGAGGCGTTAGGGCCGCCGCTGCAGCAGTTGGCGCGTCAACAAAAAGTCTTTGCCAAAGTTGCCAACGTCAGTTTTTCGGGGTCCGGTGATGCGTGGGTACGCGACGGCAATCTACTCGTCAACGTCGAGCGACAGACCGGCGAGGCGCATTTCGGCGGCATGACGGTATATGAAATCGGGGTCGATGGTCGACTCGCGGCGATCGGTCGCGCAGTCAGTGCGAGTGCAGCGGACAGCGGCTCCTGGGCGCTCGAGCAATACGCCGAGACGCGTTTCGCCGCAGATCGCGTCACCAGTCAAAAAATACCGCGGCGTGTCCTCGAATCGAATGTCACCGCCGAGTTCCTCGGCATTGCGGCAACGGTTCCTGCGCAGTTGCCCACCGCTGTTCTGTGGCGAGTGGTGCGCCATTTAGATGCCAACGGACTCGATAACCGCGAGGCCGCTTTTGCCTTGTGGTCGCGGATTGCCCGTACGCTGGCACCGCTGTTTGCCGTGCTGTTGGCCCTGCCGTTCATGTTCGGCTCGTTACGCTCGAGTGGGGCAGGGGTGCGTATCGGCTTGGGGCTGGTACTCGGCATGGTTTTCTTTCTTGTTCAACAGATGCTGGAAAGCGGTACCGTCGTGTTCAACGGCAATCCCGCACTGTTCGCCTGGCTGCCAACCCTGCTGATGGCGACGGCCGCACTGACGCTGCTGTCGCGCACGCGATGAGCGGAGCGCACCATGAACGCTGAAGTCGACGCAATCTTTCCGCCGCTCGTCAAACGCACCACCTTGATCGTGCGCTCGATCGAGCGCTCGGTGGCGTTTTATCGCGACGTGCTCGGACTCGCGGTGTGGTACGACGATGAAGTCGTGCTCTCTGGCGTCGGGCTCGCGGCCGGTGCGAAGGGCGATCGTACCCATCTCGTGATTTTGAAAGCGGAAAATCCCGTCATCGGCATGATCGGTCTGCTCGAGTTCACGAGTCCCCGATTACCGGAGCGCGCAACGCGCTCGCGTCTCGGGGTCGGCGACATCGTTTTCGTGATGCAAGGCCGCGATGTCGAGGCGGTGCATCGACGTGCCGTAGCCTTCGGCGCGCGTATCCATGCAGCGCCGCATCATTTCGCGATCCGCGGCGCCGCGGGCAACATGATTTCCATGACCTCGCTCAGTCTCTGGGATCCCGATGACTTCTTCATCGAGTACAACGAACGTCACGAGCGAACGCCATGAGCGGCGGCACCGACAACGCTGCTGCCGGTTCGAGTCGCGAGGTCCTCGTGTGGGATCCGTGGGTACGACTCACGCACTGGAGTCTGGCAATGTGCGTCGCCGGCGCCTGGCTCACGCGTGAACTCGAGGGTGACTGGTTTGTTTGGCACACGCGCTTCGGTTACGCCGTACTGGTGCTTGTCGTGACACGAATTCTTTGGGGATTCGTCGGTAGCAAGCACGCGCGCTTCGCGGATTTCATCCGCGGGCCTCGCGCCATCATTGCTTATCTCAAGGTCGCCGCGGGCGAGCGCCCGCTCGGTCATAATCCGCTAGGCGCGCTGATGATCAGCGCTTTGCTTGCGTTGTTGCTCGTGCAAGCGCTGACGGGTCTCTTCGCCAACGATCAGGTCTTCGAAACCGGGCCACTATTCGGCTATGTCGCCATCGAGACCAGTGATCGCCTCACGACCCTCCACAAGCAAACCTTCGACTGGATCACGGCGGCCATCGGCGTACATGTGGCTGCAGCGCTCTTTTATCTTTGGGTGAAGCGCGACAATCTGATTTTGCCGATGATCACGGGTCGCAAGCGCATCGAGGGAGCTTCGGCGGCAGATGGCATTACCAACCTGCCGCCGTCGGCATCGACCGCCATGGGTAGCTGGTGGCTCGCAGTGTTGATCGCCGCGCTCGTGGCGGGCGCGCTGGCGTGGGTCGTGATGACAGCCCCGGAGGCGGGGCTATACACCTTTTAACCGGACCCGCCGCTCAAGTGCCGCTGAGTTCGCGCAGCAAGTCCTGCGCCCCGTAAACCTTGTCCAGCGCCTCGCGCATGATCGCCGGATGCACGGCAATCGCGCGATTCTTTTCGGAATCGAACCAATACGCGCCGGAAATCGAGTGGATGTTGCCGTCGAACATGAGGCCGACGACGTCACCACGGGCATCGAGCAGGGGACTGCCGGAATTTCCACCCACGATGTCGCTGGTCGTCGACAGATTCACCGGAATCTGCATGTTCAGCTTGTCGCGCACGCGTTGCCAGCTGTCCGGAATACGGAACGGTGGTTGACCGGTCGCTCGCGCGAAAGCAGTTTCGAGACGCGTGAACGGCTCGACAGGACGACCCTTTTCGACCCAGCCCTGAACGCTGCCGTAGTTCAGGCGCAGCGTGAAGGTGGCGTCCGGATAGACCGCCGTGCCATAAAGCTTGAAGCGCGCACGGGCGATCTTTTCCTCGGCAGCGCTGATCGGCGCTTCCACCTCGTCCTCGTAACGCTTGCGTATTACCCGCGCCTCGGCATCGATGCTGCGCGCCAACTGAATGAAGGGGTCGTCCGCGGCCGCCACCGCCGTCGCCCCACCACTCCACAGCGCAAGGCGCACCGCCGGATCGTTGAGCTTGGTCTTCGCGACCAAAGATTCGGCCAAAGTATCCGGTGAATCTTTAGAGAGCAGTTGCCGGACGGTCGGGTGATCCGGGCCCAGCCACTCCCGCATGCGCTCGAAGCCGAACGACAGCGTCAGTCTCTCGAGCTCGGGGTAAATCGGCGTCGGTGCTGCAAGCTGTTGACGAATGCGCGGCAGGGCGGCGTCCGTGTATTCGCGCAGGCGATCGGTATTCGCCTTTTCGCGCTCCGTGGTGCCGCGCAGCAGGGTGCGCGCGTAGCGGAAGTATCGACTGTTGAAGCCGGCGCCGCCTTCGAGATAACCAAGCTCGAGATCGAGGTTGCGCGCGAGCGCATTGGCTTTCTCGATCTCGGCCCAGGGATCGCCCATCTTGGTGAGTTCTTTGTCGGCGCGCACCCGCGCACGCAACTCGGTCTCTTCGCGACGCTTCTGCGCCATCATGTTTTCGTCGAGCAGCGCATCGAGCTGCTTGCGGCGAACTTTGATGCCGTTTTCGAGGCCTGTGAGCGGATCGTCGACGATGCGGCGTGCCGCATCGCTGATTTTGGCAAATTGAATATAGCGTCCGCGTAACTCATTGCTGCGCAGCAGGGCGGGCGGCAGATCGCTCTCGCGCAGCTGCTGCAGCTGCGCCGCGGTCAGCAGGCGATCGGTCGAACCCGGGTGTCCGGAAACGAGTACGAATTCACCGGCCTGCGGACCGGCAAAGTTCATCTTCAAATGTTGTGCCGGCGGTACTGGCTTACCGTTTTCGTAGGCGCGCAACAGTCCCATGTCGAGACACCAGCGCGGGAACTGGAAATTGTCCGGATCGCCGCCGAACGCGGCAATGCCGGCCTCCGGCGCAAACACCAGTCGAATATCGGTATAGCGCTTGTACTGGTATAAAAAATATTGCCCGCCGTTGTAGAGCGCGACGCTCTGACACTTGTTGCTCGTGGTTTTTTCACAGTTTTGTTCGAGCTCGGTGAGAGTCTTCTTGCGTGCCTCATTGGCCGCGCGATCATCGAGACCGCGGGTTGCCGCTTCGACCTTCGGCGTGATGTTGTCCATGGCCAACAGAATGTCGGCGACTTGTGTAGGGCATTTGATTTCGGCGTCGCGACCGCGGGCCACGAATCCGTCATCGAGCAGGCTTTTTTCTTTGGTGGAATTTTCGGCGAGACAGGCTGCGATACAGTGGTGGTTGGTGAGGATCAATCCCTCGCCAGAGACGAACGAGGCGGTGCAGCCGGCGAGGCGGACCGTCGATTGACGAACCCGGTCCAACCACGCCCCGTCGATTCGCACGCTGTATTTCTTTTCGACCGCTGCGCTCGGGAAGTTGTCGTAGGTCCACATGCCCTCGTCGGCTAGTGCGGAGGAGGTGGCAAGCAACGCGGCAAGCGCAACCGCAAGACGGCTTTTCATCTAGGCAACTCCAATTTGGGCGATTGATGCGGAGTTAAAGTATAGCCGCTGCATTTATGCATGCGCACCGGCTTTCGAGCGAGGTGGCGCATCTCTCACGCGCTTGCCGATTTCACGAGCGGACGCCAAGCGGGTCGCCGGGTTCGAATTGCCCGCGCCAACAGTCCGTCGGCGATCCCTTCGGAGATTTCATCATGAGGCAGCACAAATCACTCCGGCGCCAAGTGGCCGGGCAGGGAATGACCGAGTACATCATCGTCGTCGCGCTCATCGCGGTCGCCGCTATCGGCGTCTACACCGCATTTGGCGACGTCGTTCGCGCGCGGACTGCTGCCGCTGTTCGGCGGCGATTACGCAGCGGGCGCGGAGCCGGCTAAGGGTCTCGAGCAGTGGCAACTCGCGCTGGGCGAGGCCAGCTTGCCGAATCGACTGCAGATCAGCATCAAAGATAAACTGCTGCAGACCGCGGATATCGAGGTCGGACTGCTCGAGGCGACTTATTGCAGCGAGCTGTTCTTCGTTCCTGCCAATATACTGATTCCGGAGCTGATGTCGCTGTGGACGACCGACCCCTTCGAGTTGGCTTGCCTTGCGGATAGTCGGGTGCCGATTGCCGCAGCGGCGCCGATGAGTCGCTCAAAATTTCCTTGATGACGCGCTGCGATGTAGGTTACCGACCAGGCGGTCGAGCTGCGCAAGATCCTCGGGTGTATCGACATCGCAAGTCGCGCTGGCCATGGGTACCCGAGTCAGGCCCTCGACACCGCGCAGCAGTGACTTCGCACCACGATCGCCAATCAAGTGCATCGCAGAGCCAAAGAAAGTTCGCGGCAGAATGCACGGAGCGCCGATATCACCCGCGTACTCGGCGGCCGCGGGTTTGGCCGGATTGGCAAGCCAGGCGTCGGCAAGATTTCGCAAATCTTCATTAGTGATGGCGGGCTGATCGACGAGCATGACGAGCGTGGCGCTCGCGCTGGCAGGCAGTGAGCGCAAGCCATGCTTCAGGCTTTCGGCAAGACCCAAGGTCCAGCTGTCGTGAGTCGCCAGCTGCCGAGGTGCGAGATCGACCACGGCGATGATCGAGGCGGCATGCGCACCGAGAACGACGAGGTAGCGATCCTCGACCAGCGATGAGGCGCGCGCGATTGCGATGTCGAGCAGTCGCTGGTCGCCGAGCTTGGCGAGTGCTTTTGGTGAGCCATAGCGTCGGGCAGCTCCTGCGGCGAGGATCAGGGCGTACAGCGACCACGTGCTCATCGACTTGGGTTCATCGCGCGTCGACTCACTTGCCACGGGATTTGAAATACACAACCAGCGCAAATACGGCGAGCACGCCGTCGGCCGCGCCCACCAGCAGGTATGGTGCCGACGGCTTCCAAGCATCGAACAGGATGCCGCCGACGAAACTCGCCATCAGGATGCCAGCAGCACCGAACATGCTGAACACGCCAATGATGGCGCCGCGACCGCGGTCACCCGCCACCTTACCAATCAGTGACTGTGAGGCGAGGATGGCGCTCATTTCGCCGATGCCCATGAAGGCTGCCGCGAAGTACATGCCGCTGCCGAGTGGATCGTCGATCGAGCCGATGATGAGATACGACGCCGAAGCGAGCACCATGGCGAGCGTCAGGGCGAGCGTTCGGTCGAGCTTGTCGATGAATGCGATGACGACGAGCGCCCAGAGCGTTGCCATGATTTGCGCCAGGCCAAAGAATTTGGTGCCGGCGGCTTGCGCCTCGGCAGGGCTCAGGCCCTGACCGATGCCGTAGGTAGTGATCCACAGCAAGAAAAAGGTCGAGAGCACGGCAAGATCCCCGCGCGAAACCATGGCGGAAAAGTAGGCGAGCAGGATGCTCGGCTCGCGTGCGGCCTCGAGACCGATACGCAGGGTGGTGAGCAGCGGATCTTTTTTTTCGATACGCGCGGGTGCGCCGGCTTGCAGGCCGAAGGCGACGATCAGAAAAGGCAGAAAACAGAGCGCAGCCACCGTCCAGTAAGCGCAACGAGCGGCCATGACGGGTTCGGCCCCCATCGCCTCGATGATTTTAGGCAGGCGACCACCGAAAACGACCAAGGTGGCGACCCCGATGCCATTCAGAAAAAAGCAGATGCCGACGAGGCGCCCGCGCGAGGATTCCATCGCGTAGTCGGCGATGATCGCGGCCAGCATCGAGGACACGCAGGCGGCACCGAGGGCAAAAATGCCGCGGAACAAAAACAGCTGCGACGCTTCGGTGGCGAGCGGGTAGAGGACATAAGCCGTCGCCATGATCACGAAACCAAGCGCGTAGATGGGTCTGCGACCCACCTTGTCGGATGCTGCGCCGATGAAGCTGGCCGCCACCAGAAACAGGATTTCATTGAACGAGGCGAGACTGCCGCTGAGTTTGCCTTGCTCGCCGATCGGTACGGTGAGCACCGCATTGAAGAGATAGGGCTGAAGATTGCCGACCAGAGTCATCAGCCCAATCGTGAAGAAAGACGCGCCTAGCAAAGCGTTGAAGTGGGCACGCTTCACCCCCGGCACCAGCTCCCAAGGGCCGATCTTGAGCGGCGGCGGCAGGGAGGTTGATCCGGCGCTGGTCGTGGCGGTGATACTCATGCGGTCAGCGTCTCAGAGTTGCTTGAGCTCTGACAAGCAAAAAGGAAAAGGGCAGCAGGTGTTATCCACCTGATGCCCTTTTGAGCAATCACCCTGCGGGCTTCTGGGCCTTGGAGTGGTGCCTCTGAAAGACCGTCGCGGGGTTGTGCTTAGCCGCCGCCTGCCGCCTGCAGCGTCGCTTGGGCAGTAGCTGCGCGTGCCGGCATGCGCGGCGCTTCGTCCAACACCCAGGCGTTCGCTTCGCGACGCGCGGGGCAGGGGATCGCGAACACCACATCGGCCTTTTCGCGGGCTTGTTTGATGCTCTGCATATCGAGCTTCCAGCCGCGTGCCTCGAACTCGTCGAGTTTGTCCCGGTACTGCAGGATGACTTTGTCGGCGGGCATCATCAATTCTTTGGCGCGTGTCGGCGGCGTGAGCGTCGGTCGCACGTTGTTCATGACCTTGATGTCTTGCGAGGCGATGAACATGTTACGTTCGTTGATTTTTTTGTCGAGCCAGGCGTTGATGCGCGGTTTGATCAGCTTGCCGATCGCGCCCATCTTGCTGCCCTTGAAAAAGACGATGTTGCGCTGATTGAGCAGGAACACGCGGGTGCGGTTCTCGTCGATCGGTGCCTCGAACATGTACTGATGCATTACCGTCTTGGGCGAGAAATTGATGTAGGTCCACATGTGGTTGGGACCATAGGTACCCGAGCCCGCTTCCATCTTGCCGCCTTCCTTGCGGAACTGACGCATGATGGGATTTTTGAGCGGCGGCGCATCGAAGGTGGAGAGAAAGCCGTAGCCCCAGGGGTTGTTCTGGTGCGGGCGCAGTTCAGTCATCAGGTAAGTGTCTTCGCGCTCGCCCTGATATCCGTGGGTCGTGTGCACGTATTCGTTGTGCGCGGGATCGAGACCGTTTTCGATCGAGCGCTCGTAGTGATAGTTGACGTCAAAAGTGATGAGGGTCGAGCGCCACTCGTCGGTGCCGTGCTCGTCGACCGGCATGATGGGCGGGCGTTGTTCTGCGGGCAGATCGCCCAGGAACGCGAACACGATGCCGTACTTTTCTTCGACCGGGTAGGCGTCGACACGCGCGCGCGGCGGCGGTTTGACGGTTTTACCGATCGAGGGAATGCGCGTGCAGACGCCTTCGCGATTGAAGCGCCAGCCATGGTAGGGGCACTGCACCGTGCCGTCGTCCTTGCACTTGCCTGACGAGAGGGCGGCGCCGCGGTGGATGCAGGTGTCGGCGAGCACCGCCGGCTTGCCCTGGTCATCGCGAAACACCACGAAGTCGTGCGCCAGGATGCGCACCTTTTGCGGTGTTTGGCCCAAGTCCTCGGCCCTGATCACCGGATACCAAAAGTTCATGTACATAAAGGTTTGACCTCCTTGCCAACCGGCGCCCGAGTTGCGGCGCGACCGACCCGATAAAACGGGCGCCTTGTACCACTCTCGCGCCCGAGCCTAGCGCGCTGGGACGGGCGCGTCCACCGCTTGGACGCCCGGCTCGCGCGCGTTGGCGAACGCGCGGCAAGGCGGCAGTGTGCTGCCCCGGGTGGGGGTGCGTCGCGCCGACGCAGAGGATAATGTTGGGGTGACACCCGCGCCATGCGCATAAACCGAAGGAGTCCACCATGCAAACAAATCCTATTTCGGCCGCCAACAGTGGCTTCGAGGGCAGGGAAGAGATGCTCGGGCAGGCCGTGGGGCTCGCGATCCGCACGCTCAAGGATTCGATGCCGTACCAGCATGAGATGAACGATGCACTGGTCAAAATGCATCTGAACTCGGTGCAGTTCGCCAAAAATAAGGGCTTGCTCAAGGAATACGTCGTGCATGACGTGAAGGCCATGGAGCCGATGCTCAAGCGCATGCGCGCCGAAATCGAGCGCACCGGTGATCGCGAGATCGCGCTCACGGGGATGTTCGAGCGCATGGCCTGTTTCTATCAGCTCTGTCTCGATCTGGCGGTGACCCCAGGGCGGCGCACGTTCAGCTTTCCGTTCAGTCACGTGCTCGATATTTCACGGCGTATCGGTCAGTTCGATCTCACTAACGAAGAAATGCATGAGCATTGGCTGAAGGCACGTCTATTGGGCTACGCGGCGGTGCTGGGGGTCGAGATCGAGGTGTCCGATATCGGCCCCGACAACAAGGTGACCGTGTCGTTGCGCTAAGTCGCATTGAGATCGGACCTCGCCTGTCCACTAGTCGGACGAGCGGGCCGTCGTGCTCGGGTCGAGCCTTCGTGCAGTGATAGAAATTCCCCTGAAGCAGCGGGCACATGCTGCGTAAGTCCGGGCATCTGTTGTTGCCTATGGGCAACAACGATGATTGGGTTGGTCATCTGATTGGGGGTCTACATGTCTAAATTTGCCAAAGGGCTTCATGGTCTTTGGGTGGCGCCGCTGACCGTTTGTCTGGGCATGCCCGCGTACGGGCAGGCACCGGATGAGGGCGCAGTACTCGATGAAATCGTGGTGACCGCGCGCAAGCGCGAGGAAAACCTGCAGGACGTGCCCATCGCGGTCACGGCCATCAGCGCCGAAACCTTGCAGCGCGAAGGCATCAAAGATGTGCAGGACATCGCTGCGGGCGATCCGAGTTTGGGTTTCGACAAAGGCATCGCGGCCTACGACACGCGGATCGTGATTCGTGGTCTCTCGCCGACGCGCGGCCGCCCTAATGTCGCAACGCTGGTCGACGGCATCGACGTGTCGAGCGAGTCGATCGGTGTGGCCGGCGGTTCGCTGCTCATCAATCCGCGGCTCGTCGACATTGCACGAGTCGAGGTGGTGAAAGGTCCGCAAAGTGCGCTCTATGGTCGCAGTGCGTTTGCGGGGGCGATCTCCTACATCACGGCGGACCCTGATGACGAAGTCTCGGGTAACGTGTCGGCCGAGTACGGCCAGTACAGTCAGTACGACATCAAGGCGAGCCTGTCGCTGCCGATGAGCGACACCTTCGGCATGCGCCTCAACGGCTATTCTTTTGACGAGCGCGGCTATTACAAGAACGTCGCTGGCGGCGAGTACGTTGGTGGCGGCGACGGCATGGGCGGTTCGCTCACCCTGAAGTGGGCGCCGACCGAGAACTACTCCGTCAAGCTGCGGCAGGAGTACGCCGACGATCACTTTGATCAGGCCGCGCAGGCGACCGTCGCGTTCAATACTTTGGGCATTGTGCCGGCGACGGCATCGAGCTGCCGCACCTATTCGGTGGCGAATCCGGCGGGGGGGGCGAATCTCGTAGCGCCGGGTCCCGTGCTCGACGCCTCCTGCACCCTGATGGATGCGAACCCTGCAATCCCGGCAAATACGGTCAATCTGGTGCGCATATTCGAGACCGCGACCGGCAGCAAGGGTTATTACAACGATATGGCGGTGCCGGCGTTCCGCGGACAGATGGTCCGCGCAGGCGCGCTGGCGGTCCGCTACAACAAAGATTTCACCAAGTCGCTGGATAATGGCCTGACGGCGCCCGCGTTCCCGGGCACCAACCGACAAGTGTCGCGGCTATCGGTCGTGCAGGAATATCAGTCTGATTACGGCACGTTCTCGTTGCTCTCGGGCTACACCAAAGCGAATGTCTCGACGGACGTCGATTTCGACAAGGCCGACTTGCTGACGGCCATGCAGACCATCAAGACTGATAGCGAGACCTCGCAGTACAGCCAGGAACTGCGCTTCACGTCGGACTTCGAGGGTCCGGTGCAGTTCATCACCGGTCTGCAGTACTGGAAAGAAGAGGTTGCGCAGATCGACAACAACAACACGGTATTCGGTGCGGGTGTAGCCTGTCCGCTGGCCAGCGGCCCGCCGTTCACGGCACCGCCGTTGCCGCCGACCTTTGCGCCGAGCTATGCCTGTGTGGGTAATTCAAACATCGTCCCGGCTTTTGCGCGCTATACCTACACCGAGACCAGCGTCGTGCCCTACATGGATGATGTGGGTCGTGCACGCGTGCCAACGCTCGTCGAGCGTAATGTCAAACACAAGTCGGCCTATCTCGAGTTCGAATGGGATATCACCGAGCAACTGCGCGTGATCGGCGAAGCTCGCTATATCGACGAAGACAACTCGGTCGCGGCGCCGACGACGGCAGGTAGCCAGGGTCCGGGCACCGTGATTCTTTGTGGTGCGACCGGTGACTGTCGGGCGGCTGCGAGCATTCCGTATGCCGCAGCACCCGGCGTGCCGGCCTCGTTCGCGGGCCTCGGTGCACCGATCACGCGCTTGACCTACAAGCGCAATGACTCGTACGTGTCGCCGAAAGCGACGGTGCAGTGGAAGGCGTCCGAGGATCTGAACACCTACGCGTCGTACTCCGTCGGTAAGAAGCCCGGTGGGTTCTCAACGATCACAATCGGTGCGTTTGGTCTGCCCTCGCAGGCGGATGTGGAGTTCGAGCCTGAACAGGTCAAGGTTTATGAACTCGGTGCCAAGTGGACTTCGCCCTCGCGCACTCTGCAGATCAACGGTGCGGCCTTCTTGCAGGACTTCACTGACAAGCAGGTGAGCACGCAGGTGATCATCGGCAACACGCTTGGCAACCGTATCACTAATGCCGAAGGCGGCGAGCTCAAGGGCATCGAACTCGCAGCAACTTGGCGTGCCACCGAGAACATCACCATCGGTGCGGGACTCACGCATTTCTTTGCCTATGAATTTACCAACTACCGCACGCTCTCGGGTGGCGCCGCAGAAATTGCTCGCGTCGGCAACTGTACGCCGGTGACTACGGTGGTGGTGGAGTCGGGCGTCAACAAGGCGCGGGCCACGTGCTCGGTCGATCGCACAGGCAACAAGTTCGAAGACGTACCAGAAACCGCCGCAGCCCTCAACGTCAGCTATCGTAAGCCCTTAGGTACCGACTCGTTCTGGTTCGTTGACGTCGACACCAGCTATGCCGGTGAGCGCTTCATTGAAGACGACAACACGGTTTGGCTTGAGGCTTACACCAACGTCGACCTGCGCTTCGGCGTGGGTAACGAGAACTGGGAAGCTGTGCTGTTCGTCAACAACGCGACCGATGACGACAAGGTCCGTTCTGCGGGAACGGGCCCGGCCAACGCGCTGGCGACGGTTCGTCTCAACCAGACGATCGGTGCGGTGGGTGCGCGGGTGCCGGCTAATATGCGCAGCCCGTTCGGGGGTTCGCCCTTGGGTCTGAGAATTCCGACGCAGGTGTTCGCCAACATGCCGGATCCGCGCGTAGTCGGTCTGCGCGTGAACTACCGCTTCTGATCAATCTTTGAGTTGACGACCTTCGCGTTATCGCGTCGCTCCTGGCTCAGTAATTCACTGGTGCTTGGAGTAGGACTCGGAGCAGGGGCCCTGATGCCCCTGCCCGAGGCCGATGCGGCCTCGCGAGGTGCACTGCCCGATTTCTCTGACCCCGCTGCGAACCTGCGCCAGATCGTGCGTATGCAGGGTAGCTTGCGTGAGCAAGACGTGCCTTGGTGGTTCACCGGTGTCATCTTTGCCGTGCGCGGCGACAACGAAACGCCGCGACCTCTCGTGCGTTTCGAGGGCATGGAGATTTATTGGTTCAAGCACACGCCCTCGGGCTATCAGCTCGGTGGCAATACCGTGACGTTCTTCCGCGACTTCGAGACCAATGAATTTCTGTCCGAGTTCCGCAATCCCTGGACGGGCAAGACCGATGTCGTGAAGCCTGCAGTGCAGGGCGGAAATCTCGGTTTCAGTTATGGCGTGGAGGGCATCTGGCCGGTGCGCCTCGATGGCACGGCAATCGGTGAGCCCAAGCGAGTGCCGTTGCGTTTGCAGTGGCACAGCATGGGCGATCACGTTTGGCTACAGCATCAAACCGTGTATCCGCCCGGCATGCCCGCGATGCACGGCCAGCGACAGACGATGTTCGCGCGTGCCAGCGATGTGCGCGAAGGCAAGCTCGATGCGCTACCGGCGACTTTTTCGTCGACGGTGTTCATGGGTTGGCTGAAATGGATGGACATGCAGGGCGAGCCCGGTCACGTTGTCTGGCACGCCGCAGGAGCCAAATTACGCAGTATCGACGAGTTGCCGCGTGAATATCGAGAGCGCACAGCGCGCGAGTATCCGGAGCGCATGAGCGCCCAGCCGAAGTCGAATTGATTTACAGATCGATAGTAAAGATTGATCACAGGAAGTCACCAGCAATGAAAAAAAAACCATCTTGCAAAGCAGCGTCTTGCTGCGGCAATGGCGGGCGCCATGGCAACCGTCATGGCCATGCCAGTGCTTGCAGATAACGAAGCAGGCCTCGAAGAGGTGGTCGTCACCGCGCGCAAGCGCGAGGAAAATCTGCAGGACGTGTCGATGTCGATTACTGCGATCCCCGCGGCCGAGATCGAGCGCTTGGGGATACAGGACGTCGATGACGTCGCTCGGCTCGATGCCTCGCTCATTTACGACAAGGGCTATTCGGCGACCGACAATCGAATCTCCATTCGTGGACTCTCGCCCACTCGTGGTCGCGTCAACGTGGCTATTCTCGTCGATGGCATCGACACCTCCAGCGAGAGTATTTCTTTTGGTGGTGGATCGTTGCTGGCCACCAATCGTCTGCTCGACTTGCAAGCCGTCGAAATCGTCAAAGGTCCGCAGTCGGCGCTCTACGGACGCAGCGCGTTCGCCGGTGCCGTGCAATACGTGACCAAAGATCCTGCAAAGATTTCCGAGGGCAATATTCGCGGCTCGTACGGCGATTACGGTCGCTACGACCTTTCGGGTAGCTGGAGCAGGCCGTTGAACGACAGCTTCGGACTGCGGGTAAACGCCGTGTATTGGAATCAGGATGGTATTCACGCCAACATCGTTACCGGCAGCAAAGTGGGTGACGGTGACGGTTGGGGGCTTGCGCTCACCGGCAAATGGGAGCCGACCGAAAACATGAGTGCCAAGCTGCGTGTCGAATACGCAGATGATCATTACGGTCAGTTTCCCACTGTGCAGATGCCCATCAATTTGGTGAGTGCTCGTCCGACAGCGGGTTCGCAGTGTCTGGTCGTAGGCAGCGGCGCTGCCGTGGCGGCGGTCAGCAGCCGTTGTCCGACGGGCAGCCAGCGCGTGTACTCGGGTACGACGGTGCTGCCACCGGGTTTCGTGCTGCCGCCAGGATCAGGTAACCCGGCATATCCCGGCACATTCTTTGGAAGCAACCACGTTTACTCGTCGGTGGGACGCGTACCCGCGGCGAGCAAACTTGCGGTCAAACTCGATCGTAATCCGTACACGGGTGGCGACTACGAAGGCAGCAACCGCGAGGTGTTGCGTGCATCGGCCGTCCTGAACTGGACAGCGGAGCACGGTACCTTCACCTCGCTCACCGGCTACACCGACGCCTACTTCAATTTTGATGAAGACGGCGACTTCGACTCGGGGGTGGTCAACGGCGTCGATCTCGCCTCGCGTGCGGCGCGCTTCGACAACGAAAACGACACCAAACAATTCAGCCAGGAATTGCGTTACCGCTCGGACTTCGAAGGTCCCCTCAACGTGATGGCGGGCGTACTCTACTGGCAAGAGAAAGCCGCGCAGACCACACGCTCGATCAACATTTTCTGTCTATCGCCCGTGCCGTCGAACACCTTCTTCCCGGGTCAACCGCCGATTCCTGCGAGCTGCACGCAGGGTGGGCGGGTGCTCACGGCCAACCAGGCGATGGCGCAGATGACGCCGATTCCGCGTCTCAACTCTCGCGATATCGAACACACCTCGATGTTCGGCATGCTCGAGTACGAGTTCGCCGACAGCTTCAAGATCTCGCTCGAAGGCCGCTACGCCGACGAAACCGAGACGGTGGTGGGCGTGAACTGCTCGGCGAGCTTGACGACGCCGGGTGCGGGACCGCCGGGCACACCGCCGGTCGTGTGCCAGGATCCCTCATTCCCGGGCTTCCAGGTGTTCTGGCCGTCCATCAACTATCTCTATCCCTTCTTCAATCCGTTCGCGCCCACGGCACCGGGCTCGGGCGTGCGTCAGGCGCCGGGTACGCCGGTCGAACTCGAAAGCACGCACAGCTACTTTGCGCCCCGTGCGACGTTCGAGTATCGCGCCAACGACAACGCGCTCTACTACCTGACCTAGGCGAAGGGCGTGAAGCCGGGCGGTATCTCCACCGTCACCGCGGGCTCATGGCAAGACGCCGATTACGATGGGCTCTACGAAGAGTTCAAGTTCAAGGACGAGAAGATCCAGGAGTACGAGCTCGGGGCAAAGCTGCAGACAGAAGATGGCCGACTGCGCTTCAACCCTGCGGTTTTCCTGATCAAGTACGAAGACAAGCAGACAGGCGCACAGCTGATCACGCCTTCGGGAATCGCCGTGGGTCGACTGCTCAACGCCGGCAAGGCCGAAGTCGAGGGTCTCGAGCTTGATGCGCAGTGGGCACCGAGCGCCAACTGGCTGTTCGGGGTCAACTACTCCTTCTTGCGCACTGAGTTCACGGACTTCCCATTCACCTCGGCCTCGGCCACTGACGCGGTGCGCGTCAACGATTGCGGACGGCAGTTCGACACCGCTGCCAACGCTCGGCTGTGCTTCTTCAACCTGAGGGGCAAAGAGCTCGAGCGTGCGCCGAAGCACTCGGTGGTCGGGCTCGCCCGCTGGTCGATGCCGATGGGCGATTTCTTCGGGGGTTCGGGCGCAAGGTTCTTCATCGAAGGTGACATGCAGTACCAGTCGACGCGCTTCGTCGACTTCTTCAATCGCGTGAAGCTTGACAGCTACACGATTGGTAACCTGCGTATCGGCGTGACCTCCGATCGTTGGGATGTGCTCGTCTATGCGAACAACATCACTGATGACGACACCTTCCAGGGTGGATCAGCCAACCCCGGCGATGTGGCGCAATCGCTCGCCGACCCGTCGAACTTTTCGCCCGCCAACACTACTGGGCTGACGATGCCGGATCCGCGTATCATCGGCATCCGCTTCGGCTATCGGTTCGGGGGCAATTGAACGAATCGATCGCGGACCAAATCAAGGTAGGGGTAACAACTACCGACTCGAAGGGCTGCGACCACACGTGGGTCGCAGCCCTTTTTCTTTCTGCGCGCAGCGTCGCGCCGACCTAATATCTTTTGGTCGGCCCGCGCGCCGACCGGTATTGAGTGTCGATGAGTATGGAGGGGGCCATGCCGAGCAGATCCAAGTTGTTGCCTGTGCTGGCAGCCGCGCTGCCGCTGTGGGCTGCCGTGCCGCCTGCCGCGGCGCCTGCAGCGCCGATCCGCTTCAAGGATGAGGCCGCTGCGCGCGGCGTGCAGGATCTTGCGGTCAATGCGACGGGTCCTACTTTTGGCGACTACGACGGTGACGGCGATCTCGACGTGTTCGTGCCGGTCGAAGATTTAGGTCCGGGGCTGCATGATCGCTTGTTCGAGAATGACGGCCAAGGCGTCTTCCGTGATGTGGCTGCCGAGCGCGGCGTGCAAAACCCCGGCAGTTTCAGTCGTGGCGCCGTGTTCTGCGATTTCGATAACGACGGCGATCTCGATCTGCTATCGGCCAACATGCCGCCGGGGCAGCGACAACGGCACGTGCCGACTACGCTCTATCGCAATGACTTGCGCGAGAGTGGCAAGGCGAGTTTCATCGATGTCACGCGTGCGGCGGGCTTGATGCGCGCAGGCAATGAAAACGACCAAAAAATTGGTGGCATCGGTGATACGGCAGGCGGCGTCGGCTGTGCCGATTATGATCGTGACGGCGATCTCGACATCTACTGGAAGAACACCGACGGCGAGATCGATAACGCGCTCTTTCGCAACGAGGGGGCCTGGCGGTTTACCGATGTCACGACGGCGGCGGGCGCTGCCGTCCAAGCGAAGCTCAAAGATTCGAATGCGCAGGGTTCGCCCAACTGGGTCGATTTCGATCAGGACGGCTGGCCAGATCTGCTGGTCACCAACGAGCGGGATAGCAAACTCCTGCTGCGCAATCGGGGCGACGGCAGTTTCGTCGATATCACCCGCGAACGCCGGCCGCCCAATGCCTCGCCGCTGATCAACCCGGGGTACGCGCAGGGTGCCTGCATCGCCGACTTCGACCATGACGGTGATATGGATATCTTTTTACCGATGGCCGATCAGGCCGGTCGGATGCTGCTGAATCGCCTTAAAGAAAAAGGTGCACTGGGTTTCGAGGATGTAACGGCCAAGAGCGGCGCCGGGGTGATCCGTGGTGCTCGCGGCTGTGTCGCCGCCGATTTCGACAACGACGGCCATGTCGATCTTTATTTAAATAACGGCGGCCCGTCGAACGTGCTCATCAACGATGTCATTGCCGATTTTCCGCCGTTCGTGCAGTTCTATATTGCCTGGGAGCAGGCCGAGAACACCTTGCTGCGTAACCGCGGTGACGGCAGTTTCGTCGAGGTGACGCGCGGTTCGGGGGCCGAGGGGCTCGGTATCGGTTCAGGAGTCGGGGCAGCGGATATCAACGATGACGGCTTCGTCGATCTCTTCGTCACCAATCGCACTTACTATGCGATGGGCAAGCAGGTGAGTCCGGTGGCGGGTCAAAACCGCTTGTTCATCAATGCGGGCAATCGCAACGGCTGGATCAAAATTGCGCTGCAGGGGACGCGCAGCAATCGCAATGCCTATGGCGCACGGGTACGCGTGGTCGCGAGTGACTTGGTGCAATACCACGAGTTGCAAAGTGCGCATGGGTACAACTCGACCAACGACCCTGTGCTGACGTTCGGTCTCGGTACACGCCAGGCGGTCGATCGCGTCGAGGTCGTCTGGCCCTCGGGTGCGGTGCAGGTCGTCGAGGCGCCGGCGATTCGCCGCAAACATCTCCTCATCGAGCCTGCCCAATGATGTTGATCGATGGTGAACTTACCGCCGGCGAGGGCGGTGCAGCGGGTCAGTGGATCGAATCGCACGACCCGGCGACACTTGCACCCGTGGGGCGCGTGCCTGCGGCGACAGCGGGCGATGTGGACCGCGCGGTGCAGGCCGCGGCACGGGCGCAGATCGCCTGGAAAGGGCGGTCGGTATGGGAGCGTGCAGCGCTGCTGCGCGCGCTGGCAGCGGCGATCCAAACTCGCGGTAAAGAAATCCTCGAACTCGAGGCGCGCGACACGGGCAATACGCTCGCCAAACTGCAGGCCGACATCCAGATCGCGGCTGGATATCTCGAATATTTTGCAGGGTTAGGCTCCGAGCTCAAGGGCGAGACGATCCCGGCGACTGCACAAGGCTTGCACCTGACACTACGCGAGCCTTACGGCGTGGTGGCGCGCATCGTGCCCTTCAATCATCCCTTCATGTTTGCCGCGGCGCATCTTGCGGCCCCGCTGATGGCGGGTAATGCCGTAGTCGTCAAAACACCCGAAACGAGCCCGCTGACCGGCGTGATCTTGGGCGAATTGTGCCGTGAGGTGTTACCGCGGGGTCTCGTCAACATCATCCACGGCCATGGAAATCCCGCGGGTGATGCGCTCGTGCGTCACCCGCTGGTTCGCCGGATCGGTTTCACGGGCTCGGTTGCTACAGGGCTTGCGATTCAGCGGGCGGCGGCTGAATCTTCCGTCAAGCACGTCACGCTCGAACTCGGCGGCAAGAATCCGTTCATCGTATTCCCCGATGCCGATCTCGATCGCGTCGTCGACATGGCCGTCGCCGGCATGAATTTTTCTTGGGCGGGGCAGTCATGCGGATCGACAAGTCGCGTGCTGCTGCACGAGTCGATACACGACGAGATCGTCGAGCGCGTCGCCGCCAAATTGTCGGCGCTGGGCATCGGCAATCCGCTGTCGCTCGATTCTGAAATGGGGCCGGTCAACTCGGCGCGTCAGCATGAACGTGTGCTGGGCTTTATTGCCTCGGCAAAGGCTGACGGGGCGCGACTCGTGAGCGGCGGCGGGCGGCCGCCGGGCGAGTCGTTCGCAAAAGGATATTGGATACAGCCGACGTTGTTTGCCGAGGTGCAACCAACGATGCGTATCGCACGTGAGGAAATTTTTGGTCCGGTGATGTGTGCACTACGCTTCGCGACCGAAGAGCAGGCGATCGCGCTGGCCAACGACAGTGACTATGGGCTCACTGCAGCGGTGTGGACGCGCGATCTGCCACGGGCGTTGCGGGTGATGCGCACGCTCGATGCCGGCACGGTCTGGATCAATACCGCCGGCCAGCACTATGTGGGTTCGCCGTTTGGTGGCTGGAAGGATAGTGGCCTCGGCGGTGAGGAGTGCCTCGAGGAACTCTTCAGCTATTCACAGACAAAGGCCGTGCACGCGTTTGCCTGAACGCCTGCCAAAGAAACCAGGCTGCTAGCGGATTGGCGAGCAGTGAGGTCAGCGACATCGATAGCCCGATTTTTTGTTCATCGGCGAACAGGAAGTCAGTCATGAAACCGACCATGAAAGGGCCGAGCGTGGCGCCGACCAGCACCAGCGACAACTGGTACGCAGCGCCAAACTGCGCGCGCATGGGTTCGGGGCTGCTCGATTGCACATAGGCGCCTGCGGGGCCGGTGGCTGCAGAGCCAAAGAAAAACATGAAGAAAATCACGGCGGCGTGGGCGTGCATGCTCGGCATGAAGGGCGCCACGATGCCCGGGAGCAAAAGACCGAGACCGCAGCCGCAAAGCACACGCAGTTTGGCGTGGGTATCGCCGCGCGATTCGAGTCGATCAGAGAGCCACCCACCCGCGAAAGCGCCGAGCAAGCCGCCGAGCAAGGCCACGGTGCCGAGGACGGTCGCGGCTTCGGGGATACTTGCGCCGTACTGTCGCTGATAGAGTGCCGGGGTCCAGGTCATCACGGCAAACGCCGTGATCGAGGTCGTGCCGTAGCCCGCAAACACATAGCCGTAGCGCGGCAGGTGTTTGCGGAAATAGCTCCAGACTTCGCTGCTCGAAGCGCGCGCGAAGCCAGCGGCGCGCGGGGGTTCGCGAACCAGCAGCATCAGCAGTCCGACCGGCAGACCCAAGAGGCCAATCAACACCATCACCAATCGCCAGCCGGCAAACTCGCCAAGGACGGGCACGACAACCTCACCCTGCGCGAATACCCAACCGATGACTGCACCGCCGAGCAGATAGGCGATGCCGGTGCCGGCGGTGACCCCTGCGCTGAAGAGTCCGATCGCGAGCGCCAATCGACGCTGCGGAAAGTAACCCGCGAGCATGGAGTACGCCGAGGGCGATAGCGTGGCTTCACCGACACCGACACCGATGCGGAACAGAAAGAGCTGCGCGTAGGAGCGTGCTGTGCCCGACAGGGCCGTCATCGCGCACCAGAGGGTGACACCTGAGGTGATGATCCATTTACGGCTGTAGCGGTCGGCCCAACGCGCAATGATCAGACCCATGCCGCAGTAAAAGATCGCGAAGGCGGCACCGGCGAGCAGGCTGAAGGCGGTGTCGGAGATACCGAGTTCGGCTTTGATCGGCTGCACGAGCAGTGAGAGGATCAGGCGGTCTATGAAAGACACGCAGTTGGCGAGGGCCAGCACCGCAACGACGAACCAGGCATACGCTGCCTTGAAGCCACCCGTGGCGGGATCGCTCGGCGGCGTGCCAGGGGAACTTGCGGCGGCTTTCGCTGCGACGGTCGCGGTGGAAGTGGTCACGGGGTTCACGACCTGTTTGATTGGCTGACCCGCCGGAGTATATCTCTCCGTTACGGGGAGGCCTGTCCATGCCTGGGATCAAGAGAATTCTTCGGGCGCTGTTGTGGTTGATCGCGACTGTCGCCGTGCTGCTGCTGCTGGGCGCCGTGATCTATCGCGACGTGCCGGCCAGCGAAGTCGAGGCCAAGTGGGCGACGCCGCCCTCGAAGTTCGTGGTGATCGACGGGGTGCGGCTGCATTACCGGGACGAGGGCAGTGGTCCCGCCGTCGTGTTGCTGCATGCTAATTACTCGAGCCTTTTCATGTGGGAGCCTTGGGTAGCGAAACTGCGTGATCACTATCGAGTCATCCGCATCGATCTGCCCGCGCATGGGTTGACCGGCCCCGAGCCGAGCGGCAACTACACCCTCGAGCGTATCCAAGCGCTGTTCGAACGCTTTGTCGATGAGCGCGGGCTACAAAGATTTACGGTCGTGGGCACCTCCATCGGGGGCACGGTCGCCATGCGTTACACGGCGGCGCATCCCGAGCGTATCGAGCGATTGGTGTTGATCAGTCCGGGGTCACTCGAGGCCCGTGTTCGCGGGCGGACAACGCCTGCCAACGTGCCGCGCGTCGCTGACATACTCGGGTATGTCACCCCGAAAGCCTTCACGCGATTTTTGCTGACCAATGATTACGGCGATCCGGCGCGACTGACCGATGCGGTGACGGACGAGTGGTATGAGATGTGGACGCGTGAAGGCAATCGTCTCGCCATGATCAACTTGCTGCGGCAGTACGTCTCTGGCGGCGTCGAGGACAAGATCCGCGCGGTCAAGGTACCGGTGCTGCTGATCTGGGGCGAAAAAAACCAGCGTGTGCCGCTGGCGCTCGCCTACGAGACGCAAAAGCTGCTGGAAAATTCACCCGAAGTGAAGCTCGAAGTTTTGCCGGGCATCGGCCACATGCTGGTGCAGGAGGCCCCCGCGGCGAGTGCGCAGCTGATTCGTCGCTATCTCGATGAGCGTCAGCCGGTCAAAACCGTGGCCGACGCTTCTCCATGAACGCGCGCGCGCCTTCGAGAAATTCGGGCGAGGAGAAACTCTCGTCGTAATAGCGGCGTGACTCCGCGGTTTCGGCCAGTACCCCGGCGTTGATCATGTTGACCACGGCTTTGGCGGCGCGTAACGAGTTGCCGGCGTTGCCGGCGATCTCGCGGGCGAGGGTAACGGCGCGCTCGTCGAGCGCTTCGGCTGCTACGATTTCGTTGACGAGCCCGAGTGAGAGCGCTTCTTCGGCCAAGATTCGGCGACCGGTGTACAGTATTTCTTTGGTGCGCGAGGGCCCGACGAGGTCGTGCAGGCGTTTGGTATCGGCCAGACTGTAGGCGAGGCCGAGTTTGGCCGGTGGTATGGCAAAGAACGCGTCCGGTGTCGCCAGGCGCAGATCGCAGGCGAGCGCGAGTCCGCAGCCACCGCCCGTGCAAGCGCCACGGATGACCGCGAGCGTGGGTATGGGCAGGCGTTCCCAGGCCACTTGCGCATCGAGTACCGCCTGCTGCATCACCTTCATGCGTGGCGGGTCGGCAAGGCCCTGCTGCATTTCGAGGATGTCGGCGCCGGCGCTGAACGCGGCATCACCCGCGCCGGTGATGACGACGATCTTGATCGTCGGATCATCATGGAGCCGTCCGACAATGGCCGCGAGCTCTTGCCACATGGCACTCGAGATGGCGTTGCGTCGATCGGGTCGGTTGATGGTGACCCGCGCGATCGGCGGGTGGATGTCCGTGACAAGGTCGCTCATGCGATCATGTTAGCAGCCGTCCGGCAGGATGCGCTCCACAGCCACATCACAGGAGGACTGAGTACACCATGGCTATGTATGCGGATTTGGCGGGCAAGGTCGCCATCGTGACGGGATCGGGTCGTCCCAAAGGCCTCGGCGAGGCCATGGTCAAGCGACTCGCCGCCGAAGGTTGCAAGGTGGTAGTGAGTGATCTTGGCGCCCCGCAAGGCGAGGCGATGCCAGCCTCGGCCATTGGTTCGACCGCCGAGATGCAACAAATCGTCGCCGAGATTCGGGCGAGTGGCGGCGAGGCCATTGGCCTCGCCTGCAATGTGCTCGAAGAATCGGCGGTCGCAGCGCTGGTGGCGCGCACCGTCGAGTACTATGGTCGGCTCGACATCATGGTGAACAACTCGGGCATCGGCTATCTCATGAAGCCGATCGTCGAAATGAGTCACGCTGAATGGGACACCGTGCTTGGGGTCAATTTGCGCGGTGCATTCTTTGGCATCAAGCATGCGGGCCTGCAGATGCTCAAGCAGAAGCAGGGTGGGCGCATCATCAATATCGGCAGCCAGGCTTCCAAATCGGGCTTCCCGTTTGCCGCGGCTTACACCGCTTCGAAACATGGCATGGTGGGGCTTACGCGCAGCGCAGCGATCGAGTTCGGTCCTCATGGCATTACCGTCAACGCGATTTGTCCCAACCACGTGACCACCAGGCTTGGCGCCTGGCAGAACCAGTTCTTCAGCGCGGCGACCGGCCGCAGCGAAGAAAAATATCTCGCCGACATGCGGGCGCGCATCCCGCTCGGTCGCCCGGGCTTGCAAGATGACATCGCCAAGGCCTGCGCTTTTTTGGCCTCGAACGAAGCTGCGTATATCACCGGCGAGGCGATGAATGTCTCGGGCGGCGAGGAGTATCACTGATGGGCTATTCATGGCCGGGCGGCGCACGCCTCGCGTTGTCGATCGTCGTCAATGTCGAGGAAGGCGCGGAGTTCAATATTCAGGATGGGGATCGATGCCCGGAGCCTGTCGATGAACTTGGCATCACCCTCAAAAAGCGGGTACGCAATTTCGGTAACGAGAGCAATTACGCCTACGGTATCCACGAAGGCGCGCCGCGGGTCTTGGGCTTGCTCGCGCGGCACGGCGTGCCTGCGACGTTCACGGCCGCGGCAGTGGCGCTCGAGCGTGCGCCGCAGGTCGCGCAGGGCATCATGTCGGGTGGGCATGAAGTCTGCGCGCATGGTTATCGCTGGGCGCATCAGCTCGGCATGAGTGAAGACGCGGAGCGCGACTTCATTCGCAAGGCGACGGCGAGTATCGAGCACAAGACGGGCGCGCGGCCTGTCGGTTGGTTGTCGCGTTATCTGCACACGGCCGAGACTCGACGCTTGCTGCTCGAGGAGGGCTATCTCTATCACATGGACGACTACAGTCGTGACGAACCGTTCATGGATCGCACGCTGGCGAAGCCCATGGTGGTGCTGCCCTACGCGCTCGACTCCAACGACATGAAAATGTGGAATGCGCCGTCGCTGACACCGCGCGATTGGTTGGCCTATGCCATCGACAGTTTCGATTGGCTGCTCGCCGAGTCCGAATCACGCCCGCGCATGATGTCGCTCGGCGTGCATTTGCGAATCATCGGCAGGCCCGGGCGTATCGGTGCGCTCGAAAAATTCCTGCAGCATGTGCGCGCCCAGGGCAAGCAGCAGGTGTGGGCGGCGCGGCGCCGGGATATCGCCGAGTATTACGCAGGTCTCGTACGCGGCGGTCTCGACTAACGCGCGCTGTTCTCGAAGGCTGTAGCGAGTCTGCAGGCTAAAGAATCCTCGCCCGAAGGCGTGACGATCTGCAAGCCGACGGGCAAGTCATCGCCGCTCGGCAAGGGTACTGAGGCGGCGGGCAGGCCGGCAGCGGTGGCAATCGCCGTGAGATCCGCGTTATCGAGCGGCGTGGGTCCCTCGAAATCACAGGCCTGTCCCGGTGAGGTCGGCATTACGAGCGCTTGCAGGGTCTGCATTCGCGCCTGCAGCTGTTGTGTGAAATCTTTGATTCGGGTCGCGAAGGTGGCAAGCTTGCTGTCGTCCAAGGAACCGCCATAGCGCAGCATAGCCGTGAGTGCTGGCGAATACTTTTGGGGTTCGCGCTGCAATGATTGCCGATGCTGCAGCCATATGGCGTGCTCGCAGAGCGCAAAGATGGCGCGCCGCACTTTACCGGGATCGAGTGGAGCGATAGTCACCGGTTCGAGTTGTGCGCCTAGCGCACGCAGCTGCTGCAAGCCGCACTTATAGTGATGAAGTACCGCGCTCGTGGCACCGAGCGCGGCCGCATCGCTCACGAAACCTATTCGCAAGCCTCGCCAAGGCTCGCTGAGGGAAGCTGGGTTGCCGGGGCTGTCGTCCGCCAGCACGCGCCATAAGGTTTCGAGTTGCTGGGCGCGCGCTGTTATCGGGCCGACATGATCGAAACGCTCGTGCACAGGCAGTACGCCAGCCAAGCTGATCCGACTCGCCGAGGGTTTGAGGCTGCTGACTCCACAGTAGGCTGCCGGAATACGCACTGAGCCGATAGTGTCGGTGCCGAGTGCAAAATCGACATGACCCGCGGCCACGACCGCGGCAGAGCCGCCGCTCGAGCCACCAGCCGAGTGTGTGGGACGCCGCGGATTGCGGATCGGTCCGTCGGTCGAGCGACCCTCGGCACCGAGTGCGCCGGCATCCATGCACGTCTGCCCGAGCAGGATCGCCCCAGCGGCGCGCAATCGAGTAATGACCGCCGCGTCTTCGTCGGCAAAGATTCCGCGTCGCACGGGCAGACCGCCGTCATACGGCCAGCCACGAACCGCGATATTGGCCTTGATGGCGATGAGTTCGCCTTCGAGTGCGCGCGGCGCGTGACCAGCCGCGAGCCAAGCCATCGATTCTTTGGCCGCCGCGAGTGCACCCTCACGATCGAGGTGTGACCAGGCGTTCAACTGCCGATCGCGTTCGATGTGTTCGAGGGCTGCGCTGACCGCAGCGCTGCGGTCGCTCACGATTTGTCTCACGATTTGGCCTTGTGGCGCTCTTCGAGCAGGCGTACAGGTTTTTGACGGCTGTCGATTTGCGTGAGGGCGGCGGTACCGCCTGAGGCCACGAGTTCGGTTTTGAGATCGACGCCCACGCGGCGAGTGAGCAGTTCGGCGAACGCTTGCTGTAACTCGGGTGTACGGGTGCTCGCTGCACCGCGAGTTTCGATGATCACGGTAATCTCATCGCGTCCCGAGGCATCGCGTGTTGCGCGGCAGATATATTCGCCGGCGAACTCAGGCCGATCGTTCAGGATGGCGGCGAGCGCCAGCGGATAAACGTTGATACCCCGCAACTTGACCATGTTGTCGCTGCGGCCGAGCACGCCGACTGTACGCCGCAGGGTGTAGTTGAGCGCCGAACAGCCGAACTTCCACGCCGAAAGATCATGCGTATTGAAGCGGATGAGGGGATAGACGTCATCGCGGTAAAGCGAGGTGACGACCATATCGCCCGGTTGTTTATCCTCGATGAGACGACCGGTGTCTTCGTCGACGAGTTCGAGATATTGCGCATCTTCCATGACGTACATGCCGTCGCGGTCCGGGCCTTCGGCGGCGATGGGGCCGGTGTCGGCAACGCCGTACCAGTCGTAGACTTCGGCGCCGCCCCAGGCGCGCGAGAGCGCCGCCCGCGACTCGCGACCGACGTGCCCGAGGATCGCGCGCACCGGCAGATCGCGCCCCGGTTCGAGGCCGAGTTCGCGCGCGGTCTCGGCGAGCTGTCGAATGTAATCGACGAAGCCGACCAGCACGGTCACGCGCAGGTCACGCATCAATTCGATTTGCGTGATCGAGCGGGTTTCTTTGCCGGTGCCGGCCGACAGAAACAGACAGTTGGTGTAATGCAGAGCCGCTTCACGCACGAAATGCCCGCCGTTGATCATGCCGTGACCATAGACCGAATGGATGATATCGCTCGGCTGCAGGCCCTGCATGCGCCAGATGCGCGCGACGAGTAGCGCCTGCACTTCGCGTGACTTGGGACTGAAGAGCACCACCTGCGGTCGGCCGGTCGTGCCGCTCGTCGTATGCACGACGGTGATCGGTCGATTCTCGATGGGCCATTTGTCCCAGCCGTGGTAGTCGCCGTAGGGCGGATGCTCGGCGAGGCTCTGCATGAGATCGCTTTTGCCGAAGATCGGCAGGCGGTTGATGTCATCGAGACTGCGGATATCGCCCGCCTCGACGCCGTGGTTTTTCCAGAGTCGCTGATAGAAGGGGATTTCGGCGGCGCGCGCGACGCAGCGCAGGAAAAGTCGATTTTGATGTTCGCGAATCTGCTCGCGGGAGGCGCGCGCGAAGCCCGCGGTGAAGGGCTCGCCGACCGGAAAGTCGCGCAGCATCTGCGCGTAATCGAAGGACTCAAAATAATGTGGGAAGCTCATGGGGTATCCGGGTCGAAAACGAGGGCATCTACGAGTCGACGCAGTTCGTCGAGCTGCTCGAGATCATCGACGAGGTGCTGCAGATGATCCATCGCGCGCGCACTCATCGGCCGCAGACCGGAGGTCGCAGCACGGTGAAATTTGGCGAGATGTCGTTCGCGGCCGAGTGGTCTGCCGGGTGCACCGAGCACTGCAGGCAGATCGAGTGCCAGCTCGCGACCATCCAACAAAGAAATCGCGACCCGCTGTGGCGCCAGCGCGTTGAGCGAGGGGTTTTGATCGCGCGCTACGCGGATCCGCGTTGCGAGCGCCTGACGACGCGCATCGGCTAATGCGGCAGGCTCGAAGTCATCGACACCGACGCTGCCGGTCAGCAACGCGGTCGCCGCCACATAAGGCAGACAGAGTCGCGCATACGAGGGCGCCATGTCGGGCGAGGGCGCACGATCGACCAGCTGTATGACGAGCGGTGGCGCGTGCACCCTGATCTCGCCGATGTGCTCGAGCACAAAGCCGTGTTGCTCGCGCAGTGTGAGGACGCCATCGACACCGCCATGAGTGGCGCGCCCGCTGGGGAAGGGCTTGTGCGACAACTCGGTGATGGCCTCGCGAGTTTCGAGTGCTGCGAACTCCGCGGGCTCCCACTCCGGATCCATCAGCGTGAAATAGCCGAACGGGCCCTCAAGGAAATCGACGGGACCGCGAACGCCGCGGCGCGCGAGGCACACGGCGTCGAAGGCGACGCGGGTATTGAAGCCGATCTGCATCGGCAGCACGGGCGAGCCTTCGATGTGGGCCTGCATGGTCCCGGAGAGTTGGCTGTAAGCGAGGCCGAGCGCACTACGCGTGGTGGCGGCATCGAGACCCTCGATATTCGCGAGGCCAGCCGTCGCCCCGAGAGCACCGCACATGGCCGGCCGGAAAAAGCGCAGCTTGTTGCGCGCGGCACGGCCGATGCCGGTCGCGACGTCGACGGCAACACTGCAGCCCGTGATCAATTGGCGCGTTGACGCCACCCTGCGCCTCGCACCACGCGAGCAGCGTCGAGAGCACGACTGCCATCGGGTGGACGACGGCGGGCTCGTGTACACAATCCCACTCCTGATTATGGATTTGATAGCCATTGATGAATGCGGCGGTTGCGGCGGGAACGCGACGACCGGTGCCCCAGATGCGTGCTGCTTTGCCGCTGCCCCATTCGGCAGCGACGGCCTCGAGTTCGCGCACCATGGGGACTCGGGTGCCCGAGAGCGCGACCCCAAGTGAATCCAGGATGAAGGTTTTCGTCGATTCGACCGCTGCCTTGGATAACCGCTCGTAACGCTGCTGCGTCACATGTTCCACGAGGCGGTGGGTGATGTTGCTGGGCGGGGCTTTTGAACTGCTCATGAGAAGCACGATGCTACAATTTTGGCCATGACACGCGCCACACGGCTCGACGCTGCGCCGCCTTGGTCCGAGGTGGGTGAGCACGCGATGTCGCCCACGGCGACGCACGATGAGATCGCGCGTTTCAACTTCCTCGCCAACTTCAACAAGTACATGTCGAATGTCGTGGTGGCGGGGAATGCCGTCGCCTATGAGCGACGCGTGGCACCGCATTGGCGGGCGCAGCACGGCGTCGACCCGGCTAACCGGCGCGAGATCCGCGCAGCGATGAGCGCCGACGCGTACTACCAGTTGTGGAGTGCGCTGCGTCGCAGTGGCATGGAGATGCGTCAGCAGGCGGGCCGTTCACTGGTATTGCGCCAGATGCAAGCGCTGAGGGATCGCGCCCGCGAGCTCAATGCCGCCTGTGCAGCGACCCTGCGTCTCGATAATTCGATCGCGATTCCACCTTATCAAAGCGAGCTCGACAATCACTGCATGCCAGGCAGCTATTACGCCGAATACATTGATGACGATGTGTCGGCGGCGGCGAACTACGACGCGGGGATGTTTGCCACCACGACCGGACTCTTCGGTCGCTATCTCGATGGCGCGGGGCGCGGTACGGCGCAATGGCTGAGCCGCTCTCGTCCGGGCTGGCAGCCGCGGCGTATTCTCGATCTCGGCTGCGGACTCGGCCACAACCTCTTGCCGCTCGCCCGCGCTTACCCTGAGGCCGAGGTGGTTGGTGTCGATGTCGCGGCGCCGATGCTGCGCTACGGTCATTCGCGCGCCGTCGGCATGGGACTAGGTCGAGTGATTTTTCAGCAGGCGAATGCCGAGCGGCTGCCATTCGAAGACGCCTCCTTCGACTTCATTTACAGCACCATGTTTTTGCACGAGACCTCGCATGCGGCACTGCGCAATATTTTCGGCGAGGTACGTCGCCTGCTAGCCCCGGGCGGTGTGCAGCTGCACCTCGAGCAACCGCCGTATCGTGGCATGAGCGATTTCGAGCAGTTTTTGCGCGACTGGGATTGTCACTACAACAACGAGCCGTTCTGGAGCGCGCTGCACGAAACGCATCTGCCCACGTTGCTCGCCGAAAAAGGTTTCGCCCAGGCGGATATCTTCGAGACCGAGATCCACGCCATCGTCGAGGACGAAATGCCCAAAGTGGCGACGGCGGTCGAAGATTTCGGGCGCGGTGGCCTGTGGTATGCCTGCGGCGCTGCGGCATGAACGAGCTCGATCTGCAAAAGTTGATTAATGCGGCAGCGAGCGGCAAGCGACCACATTTCTTTGGCGATCATGACGTCGATCGGCTACTCAGCATTGTTTGGGCGATGGCGGCAGAGCTGGCCGTGACGCGCGAGCGACTCGATACGGTCGAGCGGCTGCTCGCCGAGCGTGCGCTGCTCGATCGGGCGGCCATCGATGCCTATCGACCCGATGGGGCAGCCGCCGCGGAGCGTGGACAGTGGCAGATCGAATACCTCTCGCGCTTGCTGCGCGTGCTGCAGCAAGAGGTCGACGCGCTACGCCGCGAAGAGCGTTGATTACCGTCGCTAGTCCGCGTCAAAGACTCCAGGTCCAAAATTTCCAGTCGAGTACGCGCGTCTCTTGCTCGGCTTGGCCGCGTGCGGCGTAGCAATCAGCCTCGAGGCGCAGCAGAGCGCCGCCGCCCTCGGCGGTGCTGAGCGGTACGATGTCGGTAACGGTGAATTCGCTACGCAGGCGATCGCCCTCGATGACGGGTGCGAGGTGATCACAGCTCTCCCAGGCCAGCATCGACAGCAGGTTCGGCAGGGCGCGGGTGATTTGCGCAAAACCCATGAAAATGGTGTGACCTCCATAAACGAGTCGCTCGCCGAGATGAGAGAGCTTCGAGTCGGTATGCGCCATCGCCATGTTGAGCGACAGCCGTACGAGTTCGGGTGCTGCGGTGATTGTATCGCGTGCTTCGATCCGAAATCTTTGGCCGACCACGAGATCGGCTGCGCGTCGTCCGCTCCAAGCAGCGGTTGGCTCCAGCGTCCAGCCGCGTGGCACGGCTTGGCAGATCACAGTGGCGTCAACGGCTCTACCGATCGCATCGAGCTCATCGGCGTGGCCGGTGCGCGCTTCGGGATCGCGGCAAGGAAGCATCGGGCAGCGCCAGAAATGCAGTACGGTCGCGCCGCACTGGTTGGTCGTGGTCATCTCGAGGGCGACGATGCCTGTGGCAGCCCGACCCGCTTGCGGGCCGTTCTGGCGCAGGCCCACCACGCGGGTCCTCGTGTGCAGGGTGTCGCCCGTGAAGACGGGTTGTTGCAGCGCGAGACCACGGTAGAAGAGATTGCCCTTGACGCGCTGCGAGGCCCAAGTCGACTGCCCGATCGCGATATTGATGGCGAGCAGCGGATGGCAGAGCGGCTGTTCGGCGCCGGTTACGCGCGCGGCAGTGGCCGCATCGAGCGGCAGGCGCAGGCGATCGCCAAACAGCGCTTGATGCAGGGCGCCATGACCGGCGTTCAAAGTGATCGCCGGCGCGTCGAACTCGAGCCCCGGGTAGAGATCCTCGAACCATGGGCCGCTGATATCGATCAGCTCGGTCGGGTTCATGCGAAGGTCCTGAAGAGCATGCGTAGGGCTACCAAAGAAAGAAAGCCACCGAATATTTTGGATAGCGTGCGCTTATCTAGCGAGTGCGCGAGGCGCGCGCCAGTGGGGGCGCTGAGCATCGAGAGGGGTGCGACCAGCACCAGCACTAGCAGGCTGACGAGGCCCACGGTAGCTCCCGGCAGCGCGACGCCCGGACTCGCCAGCAGGTAGCCCAGAGTGCCGGGAACCGACAGCAGCAGGCCAAAGAAAGCGGCGGTTCCTACAGCCTGGTGGATGGCGCCACCCGTCAGGGTCATGGCGGGCACCGAGAGCGTGCCACCGCCTATCCCCATCATCGAGGACACGCCACCAATCACGGTGGCGATGAGCTTGCCAGCGAGGCCTTTTGGCACGCGCTCGGCGAGGCGCAGATGATCGAGTAGCAAAAACATTTTCAAGGAAATCAGCGCGGCGACCGCGCCGAAGACGCCCGTCAGCACATCGTCGCTGGCCCGCGAGGCCAGCAGGCTGCCGGCCAGGCCGCCGAGGATGATCCCGGGGGCCCAGGCGCGGGCGATATCCCAATCGATTCCGCCGCGCCGGTGGTGGGCACGCGCGGAGGATATCGAGGTCGGCACAATGGCCGCGAGCGAGGTGGCCACCGCCACGTGCATGCACCACTCGCGCGGGAAACCGGCGTAGGGCAGGGCGAGTTCGAGGACCGGGACCATGACGATACCGCCGCCCACGCCGAGCAAGCCGGCGAGCAGCCCCGCACACAGGCCCGTTGCCATGAGCAACAGGGCCAGCAGCCAGAGCGTGGAGGGGTCGGAGGCCAAAGCCATGCGGATATCGAGTGTAGGGGAAGTTTCGTCCGCGCGTGGCAACACGTAGAGTGCAAGCCATGCAGCGGCAGAACGGCACCGATCGTCGTCAGTTCATGATTCGCGCGGCCGGCGCGGCGAGCGGCGCGTGGCTCGCCTTGGAACTGCCGGTGGCGGAGGCCATCGAACGGCAGGATGCGGGGCTGCCTTTGCCGCCGACGGCTTGGCGCAGTTCCGCGTGGCTCACGATGCAGCCCGACGGCTTGATCCTCGTCACCGTCCACAAAGCCGAGATGGGGCAGGGCGTACTGACTGCGTTACCGATGCTGATTGCCGAGGAGTTGGCGCTGCCGATGTCCCGGGTCGCGGCCGTGCTCGCGCCTGCCGCCGATGAATTTCGTGACGAACGGGGTAATCAATCGACGGGTTACTCGAGCAGCATTCGCACCAGCTATCTGCCGTTCAGAACTTTGGGCGCCACGGCTCGCGAACTTTTGCTTGTGGCGGCTGCGCACGAATGGCAAGCCGACCCGACGCGGCTGCGGGTGCAGGATGGCTACGTGGTCGACCCGGCGAACAGCGCTCGACGGGTGCCATTTTCGGCGTTGCTCGAGACCGCGCGTACGCTAGCCGTACCCGTCAAGCCGACGCTCAAAGATTCCTTGCAGTTTCGGTTGCTCGGCACGCGTCCGACCCGACTCGATACGCCGTCAAAGATTGATGGCAGTGCCGTGTTCGGCATCGATTTTAAACTACCCGGGATGAAGGTAGCGGTACTTGAGCGCACGCCGACGTTCGACGGCGTCTTGAGCGATGTGGACGATGCTGCAGCGCTCGCCATTCCCGGGGTGGTGTCGGTGCGGGTGCTGCCGGTAGGCGTTGCGGTGATTGCCGATTCTTTCTGGGCAGCACAGCGTGGGCGAGCCGCGCTCAAAATTGATTGGGATCCGGGGGCCAACGAGGCGCAAAACTCGGCGCAGCACGAACGCGAGCTGACAGGACCCATGCCCGATCAAGGTCATCCGGCGCGCGTGCGCGGTGATGTCGATCGTTTGCGTCGCGATCCTGAAAACCGTTGGCTCGTCGCCGATTATTTTGCCCCGTTCCTCGCCCATGCCGCGCTCGAGCCGATCGCCACCACGGTCTGGTTTCATGATGGTCTGTGTGAAATCTGGGTGGGTACCCAAGCCCCCTTGCGAGCGCAGGATGCGGCGATGAAAGTCACTGGCTTGCCGCGTGAGCGGGTCAAGGTGAACTGCCTGCAGATCGGCGGCTCCTTCGGTCGTCGCGGCGAGCGCGATTACATCACCGAGGCGGTGACAGTCGCCCGTAGCATGCCGGCGACGCCGATCAAGCTCATGTGGAGTCGCGAGGACGACATGCGCGCAGACTTCTACCGTCCGGCGAGCGCGCATCGGGTGGCGGGCTGTGTCAATCCGCAGGGTGAGCTCGTTGGTCTCGCTCATCGCGTGGTCGCGCCGTCGGTCGCGCGCCGTCGCGCACCCGAGATGCTGACCACTGCCCATGATTTTTTGCTGACGCAGGGCAGCGATGACTCGCTCTACGACATCCCGCACCTCCGCGTCGATTACCACGAACTCGATCTTGGCGTGCCGGTCGGTTTCTGGCGCTCGGTCGGTCACTCGTACAACGTCTTCGTGATCGAAAGTTTCATCGACGAGGTGGCGGCCTTGGCCAAGCGCGATCCTGTGGACTTGCGGCTCGAATTACTGCGTAACGATCCACGCATGCTGCGCGTGTTGCGGGCCGCTGCCGCAGCAGCGGGTTGGGGGCGCAAGCTCGGCGCGGGAATGGGTCTCGGCATTGCCTGCTCGAAAAGCTATGAAACGCGGGTCGCCGTGGTCGCCGAGATCAACGTCGAGGGTGCGAGTTGGCGCGCGACTCGCCTCTGGTGCGCGGTTGATTGCGGCAGCGTGGTCCACCCGGGTCAGGTTGAGCAGCAGATTCAGGGTGGTCTCGTATTCGGGCTCACGGCAGCGATGTACGGCGAGATCACCTTCGACAAGGGCGCCGTCAAGCAGGCCAACTTCGATGCTTACCCTTTGCTCGCGATGTCGGCGATGCCGCGCATCGCGGTGCAGTTGATGGCGAGTGATGAGTCGCCGACCGGCGTTGGCGAGCCGGCGACGCCGGTCATCGCGCCCGCCGTGGCCAACGCGTTGTTTGCCACCTCCGGTCAGCGTCTGCGGCGCATGCCGCTCAAGCTCAAAGAACCGCCGAGAGAGACTGCAAAATCGCCGTCAACCTTGCGTCGTCCGGTCACCGACCGATAGAGTTCGAAGGTTTTAGTCAGCGCAGGTCGACATTGCATGCCGCTTTCTCCGTGGGTCGTTCACAAGTTCGGTGGTTCCAGCGTTGCCGACGCCGCCTGTTTCGAGCGGGTGGCCGCCATTCTGGACACGCAAGCTGCCGGCCGGCTCGGCGTGGTGCTTTCGGCGTGCAAGGGCGTTACCGATGCCTTGCTTGCGCTGGTCGCTCAGGCGGAGCGCCAGGATCCGAGCTACAAGGCCGGGCTTGATGCGCTGCGCGAACGGCACGCCAAAATCGCCGCGGCGCTGCTCTTGGCCGAAACCGCGCAGCACTACATGGCGGGGTTCGATAATGACCGGCAGGACATCGACGGCATCTTGCAAGCCGTCCGGCTGACGCGGTCGGCCGGCCGGCATCTCACCGATCTCATCGCGGGTTTTGGCGAGATCTGGTCGACGCGGCTGTTTCGCGAGTTCTATGCCGCCCGTGCGCAGACCGTCAAAGCGCGCGCGGGTGCCGTACGTTGGCTCGATGCGCGCGAGGTCGTGGTCATCGAGTGGGGCCCCCTCGGGCCGGCTGTGCAGTGGGAAGAGTCGCGTCGTCGCCTGCAGTCGACGGTAAACGCAGACTTCGCCGGCACGCTGATCATCACGGGGTTCATTGCCGTCGATCAGCGCGGCGTGCAGACTACGCTCGGACGCAACGGCAGCGATTTCTCCGGTTCGATTTTCGGCTCGTTGCTCGATGCCGCCGAGATCCATATCTGGACCGACGTCGACGGCGTGCTCTCGGCCGATCCGCGTCGCGTACCCGACGCTCAGGTCATCGATTCTTTGTCGTACAACGA
>VGUP01000010.1 GCA_016874175.1 Gammaproteobacteria bacterium
CGGCGCGCTCGCCGAGGCGGGTCACAAGGTCGAAATGTTCCACATCGGCGGGTGAGGCGGACGGTGAAGCAGCGCAAATCGACGGCCGGGCTCACCCACCTCGACGCCACGCAGCGACCGACCATGGTCGATGTCAGCGCCAAAGAAATTACGCCACGTGAAGCCACCGCCGAGGCGCGCATGCGCCTGCCCGCCGCCGTGGCCCGCGCGCTCGCTGCCACCGGTCATCGCACCCACAAGGGTCCGGTGTTCGACACCGCAGTGATCGCGGCGGTGCAGGCGGTCAAGCGCACGCACGAACTCATTCCGTTTTGTCACCCGCTGCCGATCGATCATTGCGAGCTCGACATCGACTCGACGCGCCGCGGGCGGATCACCATCCGTTGCACGGTGCGCACCACGCACAAGACGGGCGTCGAAATGGAGGCGCTCACCGGCGCCACCGTCGCCGCCCTCACCGTCTATGACATGTGCAAGGCGCTCTCCCACGACATCGTCATCGAGAGCGTTCGGCTGCTCGCCAAGCGCGGTGGCAAGCGCGACTTCAAGCGCGCCCCGAAATCACGATGAACTCCCGATGATGGATTCCGTGCCGCCGCTATTCGGCCTGCTGCTTGCCGGCGGGCGCAGCACGCGCATGCGCCGCGACAAAGCTGCGCTGCAGTACCACGGTCGCGCCCAGCTCGAGGCGGCCTATGATTTGTTGGCCAAAGTAACCGTCCAAGCCTACGTCTCGGTACGCGCCGATCAGGCCGCAGACCCGCTGCGCAGGCGCTATCCGCAGATTGTCGATCGAGACGATCACATGGGACCCCTCGCCGGCATCCTAGCAGCGCAGCAGCGCCATCCCGAGGCAGCATGGCTGGTGCTCGCCTGCGATCTGCCTTTTCTGGACGAAGCGACCTTGCAACATCTCGATAAACATCGGGATCGCGCCGGGCTCGCCACCGCCTACCGCTCGAGTCACGACGGTCTGCCCGAACCGCTGTGTGCCGTCTACGAGCCGGCCTCGGCCCTGCCGCTCGCACGCTACGCCGCCGCCGGGCGGAACTGCCCGCGGAAATTTCTGCTGGAACAGTCGGCGAAGTTGCTCGAACCGCTGCACGCCGCCGCTCTCGACAACGTCAATTCCAGCACCGACTATTGGCAGACCATGCAAACGCTGTCCGCCACCGCCGCCGCATCGCTCACCTTGCGGGTGCAGTACTTCGCGCTGCTGCGCGAGCAAGCCGGTCGCCGCGACGAATCACTCGTCACCGCGGCACGCACGCCGGCCGAGCTCTACACCGAGTTGCAAGCGAAGTACGGTTTCAGCTTGCCGCTCGAAATGCTGAGAGTCGCCGTCAATGCCGAGTTCGGCGATTGGCATCAACCCTTGCAAGACGGCGACGCCGTCGTTTTCATTCCGCCCGTCGCCGGCGGTTGACGCCGAGCAATATGGCGCGCTCGCCTGCCGATCACAGCCGCTTCCGTTTCAGCGCGACGGCCGTCGATGTGCCAGCGCTGCAGCGCGAACTTGCTGATCCTCGCTGCGGCGGCTATGCCGCTTTCGAAGGCTGGGTGCGCAATCACAATGAAGGCCAAGAGGTCACTCACCTCGAGTACGAGGCTTTCGCCGAACTCGCCGTGCGCGAGGGCGAGCGCATCATCGCCGAGGCTTGCACGAAATACGGTGTCGATAACGCACGTTGCGTGCATCGCGCCGGCGATCTGGCGCTCGGCGAACTGGCCGTCTGGGTCGGCGTCAGTGCGCAGCATCGCGATGAAGCCTTCAAGGCTTGTCGCTACATCATCGACGAGGTCAAGCACCGCGTTCCGATCTGGAAAAAAGAGCACTACGTCAGTGGCGACTCGGGCTGGGTGAACTGCGAGCGCTGCGCCACCGCACCGCAGCACGCACACGATCACGCTCACACGCACGATCACGCTCACGATCACGCTCACACGCACGATCACGCTCACGATCACGCGCAACCCGCGGCGCTCGCACCCGATTACTCGCGGCAGATGAATCTGCGCGAAGTCGGTGCGGCTGGCCAAGCCAAACTGCGCGCGGCGCAAATCGCAGTGGTGGGCGCTGGCGGTCTCGGGGTGCCAGTGCTGCAATTTTTGGCGGGAGCCGGCGTCGGTCGACTCATCATCATCGACGGCGATCGGCTGGAGCCCTCGAATCTGCATCGTCAGACCTGGTACGCGCTCGCCGATTGCGGACAAGCCAAGGCCGAACTCGCAGCGGCTCGGGTGCGCGCGCTTAATCCGGAGGTTGCGGTCGAGGTGCACACGCAGCGACTCGATGCACTGAACGCCGCTGGCCTGCTTGCCAATGCCGAGCTGCTCATCGATTGCAGCGACAACTTCGGGACCAAATTTTTGCTCAACGATCTTGCGCATGCGCTCGGTCGACCCGCCATCTTTGCCAGCGTTCATCAGTACGAGGGCCAGTTGCAGGTGGTTGATCCGCGCCGCGCTGGTGCCTGTCTGCGTTGCCTGTGGCCCGAAGCCACACGCGACGGCGTCGTCGCCAACTGCGCCGAGGCCGGCGTGCTCGGCCCCGTGCCGGGCGTACTCGGCAGTCTGCAGGCGCTGGAAGCGATGAAGTTGCTGCTGGATCTACCGGGACGGCTCGGCGACGAAGTGCTCACGGTCGATCTGCTCGGCCTCGGCACCACGCGCATCCGCGCACGGCGGCGCGGCGATTGCGCGGGCCGCTGCACGCTCGCGGCGAGCGTGCTGCAAAAAGCCACGCAGCAGCGGCAGTCCGAGCAGGCACAGGGCGCGCCTGAGCTGCACTTCGACGATCTGCAAATGGCCGTCGACGCGGGCTATGCCTTGATCGATATCCGCGACGCCAAAGAAATCGCGGCAACGCCGCTGCCCCTGCCCACCCTCGCCATTCCGATGCACGAATTGCTCGAAGGACGGAACCTGCCCGCCGAAGGCCGCTACCTGCTCGTCTGTGCGCGGGGCGCGCGCAGCCTTGGCACCACGCGAGCGCTGCGCGAGCGCGGCCTCACGGCCGTGTTTTCTTTGCAGGGTGGCGCACTTGGGCTCCTGGAGCGCCGCACGGGCCAATAGCCCGCAGCAACAAATAACGCTCAGGGTCTGATCTGCCCCGAGCCGCGCACCACATATTTGTAGCTCGTCAGCTGTTCAAGACCCACCGGGCCGCGCGCGTGAAAACGATCCGTAGAAATACCGATCTCGGCGCCCATGCCGAACTCACCGCCATCGGCAAATTGCGTGGAGGCATTGTGCAGCACAATCGCGCTGTCTACGCCCTCGAGAAACTCGCGGGCTGTAGCTTCGTTGCCGGTAATGATCGATTCGGTATGCGATGAGCCGTGGCGCGCGATATGCGCCATCGCCTCGCTGACGCCATCGACCACGCGCACGGCGATGATCGCATCGAGAAACTCGGTATCCCAATCGGCCGCGACCGCCGCGGTAACGCGCGCATCGACCTGTTGCACGGTTTCATCGCCACGCACTTCGCAGCCGGCATCGAGCAGCGCCGTCACGAGCGCCGGCAGATACGCGGGCGGCGCCGCACGATCGACGAGCAAAGTTTCCGCCGAACCGCAAACCCCGGTACGTCGCAGCTTGGCGTTGAGCGTGATCGCCATCGCCATCGCAACATCGGCGTCGCGGTCAATATAAAGATGGCAGTTGCCGTCGAGGTGACCGATCACCGGTACTCGCGCCTCGCGCTGCACGCGGGCCACCAGACCCTTGCCGCCGCGCGGTACGATGACATTGATCGCGCCATCGAGGCCAGCGAGCAGCATGCCAACGGCAGCGCGATCGGCCACCGGCACGCATTGCACGCAAGCTTCGGGCAGACCCGCTGCGCGCAAGCCCTCGACCAAACACGCGTGGATCGCGGCGCTCGAATGCAGACTCTCCGAACCACCCCGCAGGATCACCGCGTTACCTGACTTCAAGCACAGCGCTCCGGCATCGGCGGTCACGTTCGGGCGACTTTCATAGATGATGCCGATGACGCCGAGCGGCACCGCCACCCGCGCAAAGCGCAGGCCGTTGGGTCGCGTCCACTCGGCAAGACTACGACCGACCGGATCCGGCAGCGCCGCAATAACCTCGAGCCCGCGTGCGATCGCCTCGATGCGCACCGCATCGAGCCGTAGGCGATCGAGCATCGCCGCTGACAGATCGCGCGCTTCGGCGGCCTGCATGTCGCGCGCATTCGCCGCGAGCAGCGTTGGCAGCGAACGCCGCAGAGCCACGGCTGCGGCGATCAAGGCGCGATCTTTTTGCGCACGGGTGGCCCGCGCGAGTACCGGTTGGGCTGCGCGAGCGGCAACACCCAAGCGTTGCATGAGCGCGGCAAGTGCGGCGTTCCCTGCAGCATCCGTCGCTGTCGCGTCAGTCACTGCATCACCAGATCATCGCGGTGGATGAGCTCATCGCGACCCGCGAAGCCGAGTACGGCGGCGATCTCGCCGCTGCGACGACCGAGGATTTGCGCCGCTTCTGCATCGGAGTACGCGACGATGCCGCGCGCCAGTTCGCGCCCTTGACCATTCACGACGCTGACCGTGTCGCCGCGCTCGAAGCGACCGCGTAGCGCGGTCACACCCGCAGGCAGCAGACTCTTGCCCGCGCGCAGTGCACGCTCCGCGCCGGCATCGACTACGAGTTCACCAGCTGGCCGCAACGTTCCTACGATCCACTGCTTGCGCGCGGCGACCGGTGACGATTTCGGTTTGAACCAGGTGCAGCGCGCGCCTTGTTCGATCCGGCGCACCGGGTGCCGCGGCGAACCGGCAGCGATACAAAAATGTGCGCCCGCAGCGATCGCAATCTTTGCCGCAATAATTTTGGTCGCCATGCCCCCACGACCGACATCGGACGCGGACTCACCGCCCATGGCTTCGATCGCGGGCGTGATCTCGCGAACCAGCGGAATAAACTCGGCCGTGGCGTGCAGGTTCGGGTCCGCCGTATAAAGACCATCGATATCGGAGAGCAGCAACACGCAATCGGCGCTCACCATCTGCGCCACCCGCGCCGCCAAACGATCGTTATCGCCGTAACGGATTTCGGCTGTGGCCACGGTGTCGTTTTCATTGATGACCGGGATCGCACCGCGCTCGAGCAAGGCGTTGAGCGTGGCGCGGGCATTCAGATAGCGCACCCGCTGCTCGCTATCCTCGAGCGTCAGCAACACTTGCGCGACCTGCAAGTCCCACTGCTCGAGCAGTTCTTTGTAGGCATGCGCGAGGCGGATCTGGCCGACCGCCGCCGCCGCCTGACTCTCCTCGAGACGCAACGGACCCTTCGCCAAGCCAAGATGGCGCCGCCCGAGCGCAATGGCGCCCGAAGACACCAGCACCACCTCCTTGCCCTGCGAGCGCAGCCGCACCACATCTTCGATCAGTGACTCGAGCCAAGCCCGATTCAGGCGTCCGGTTGCGCCATCGACGAGCAAAGCCGAGCCAACCTTGACCACGACGCGGCGGGCACGGCTGAGCGGAGAGGCAGACGGACTGGTTTGTACGCGGGCGGGCATGCAGAAGCGTCCTGAACGCGTGGCACTATAGTTGAGAGTCGCAGTAAAATCCCGCACCGGAGCCCATATTCTCCGTGTTGAGGTGTAGCCGTGAGCAGAGATTACGAACCCGTCAAGGGTCAGTGGTACGAAAACGTCGAGGACGATGAAACATTTCGCGTGCTCTCGGTGGACGAAGATGCCGAAATCATCGAGATCGAATACCTCGATGGCGAAATTGAAGAACTCGATCTCGAAGAGTGGCACGAGTTCGACCTCGAACTCATCGCCGAACCAGAAGGCTGGTCCGATGAGGACGATGATGAGGACGACGATTGGGAGGAAGAAGACGACGAAGATGAAGATGACGACTGGGACGAGGACGAAGACGAGGACCTCGACGACGATGACGACGATGCCCGCGAACGCTAGCCGTCGTCGCGTGCAACACCCATGAGCGGGGGGCTCGACAGCTGGTATCACGAAAAGGAATCGGCGTGGCTGTACGCCCACGTCGCTGCGCGTGAAAGCGATCCGGCGAAGAGCCGGATGTTTGGTCTGCTAGGCGAAGCTGCTGCAGACCAAGCCCTCAAGTGGCAGGCGCTCGAGCCCAACCGCGATTACGGCTTTCAGCCTTCGATCCGCGCCCGCATCGTTGCCGCTCTGGTCGATCGCATCGGTCCGCGCGGGGCACGACACGTGCTCGCCGCCATGAAACTGCGTGGTGTGTCGGTGTACTCGGGCAGTACCGCCGCTGGCCATGCGATGCCCACCTCGATTTCGCAAGTGGGTCAGCGCCATCGCGGCGTGTCGGGCGTCAATCTGCGCGCCACGGTGTTCGGCATTAACGATGGCCTGGTCTCGAATGCGGCGCTCGTCATGGGTGTCGCCGGTGCCGGCAGTTCGCCCGGTACCGTGCTGCTGACCGGTGTCGCAGGCTTGCTCGCCGGCGCGCTGTCGATGGCAGCGGGCGAGTACGTGTCGGTGCGATCGCAGCGCGACATGTACGAATATCAAATCGCTCTCGAAAAAGAAGAGCTCGACGAATACCCCGAAGAGGAAGCCGAAGAACTCGCGCTCATCTATGCCGCGCGCGGCATGGATGTCGACCAGGCCCGCGAAATGACCCGCGCCCTCGTCGCCCGACCCGAGCAGGCGCTCGAGGTTTTGGCACGCGAAGAACTGGGGCTCAACCCGGATGATCTCGGCTCGCCCATCGGGGCGGCACTGTCCTCGTTCCTCGCCTTCTCGATCGGCGCGGTGTTGCCACTGCTGCCGTTCCTGATCGGCCCGCTACTCGGTATCGCCGCTGCGGGCGCCCCTTTTTGGACGATCGGGATCACGGTCGTGGCGCTCGCCGGCGTCGGCATGGCCATCAGCCTGTTTACCGGTCGCAATGCGTGGCGGGGCGCGCTGCGCATGGTGCTGATCGGTGGCGGCGCCGGCCTCATTGCCTGGTTCGTCGGCAGCCTGCTCGGGGTCGACGCCGCCTAAGCGCAAAGGCCGCGATCAACCGCGCTGCGGGCTGCGCCGGGAGCCACTCTCGGCCTGCCGCCGCCCCATGCTAGTTTTCCGCAAGAACCTTCCGGAGGATGCGAATGAATCTCTCGGTATTGTTGTGGGGCATCCCGCAAGCCATGCGGGCCATGTCGAAGCTCTATCCGGCCTACGCCGCGCGCCTGCGCGAACGCAATCTCGTCGCCCAGTTCCGCCTGCGTGACGTGGCCGAGGGCCGCTGGATCGAGCTGCGCGACGGCAAGATCAAAAGTCGCGCGGGGCTGCATGCCGCGCCCAACCTCACCATCCACTTCAAAAACCGCGAGATCGCCGAAGGTTTTCTCACCCCGCCCTTCGACATGCTCGAACGCATCGACGCGGCAAAGAATTTCAAGATCGGCTTCGATGGTCCGGACAATCTCGCCGTGTGGTTCATGCAGACCCTCACGCGTCTCGAGACCGTCACCTGGAAAGCCGGCACCGATATGGGCGATGGCGTCACGCGCTACACCAACGGCACCAACAGCGGACCGATTTTCGTCTATGTGAAGGACGGCAAGATCATCCGCACCACGCCCATCGATTTCGATGACAGCGATGCCGACTCTTGGTCGATCAAGGCACGCGGCCAAACCTTCAAGCCCAGCCGTCGCACCACCGTGGCGACCCATGGCCTCTGCCTGAAATCGATGGTCTATTCGAAAAACCGCATTCTGCATCCGATGAAACGCGTCGACTTCGACTCCGACGGCGAGCGCAACATCCAGAATCGAGGCAAGTCGAAGTTCGTGCGCATCAGTTGGGATGAAGCACTCGATATCGTCAGCCAAGAAATCAAGCGCGCCAAGGCGGTCGGCCCGGGTGCGGTGTGCGTCGCCAACGGCTCACATCACCAGTGGGGAAATCTCGGGCACTACATGAGTGCCTTCAACCGCTTCTGGAACCTCATCGGCGTCACCAAGCTCGTGCACACGCCAGACAGTTGGGAAGGCTGGTTCTGGGGCGCGATGCACCACTGGGGCAACAGTCTGCGACTCGGCTGCCCCGAGTTTTACGGCACGGTCGAAGACTGCCTCAAAGAAGCCGAGATGATCGTCTTCTGGTCCAGCGACCCGGATGCCACCTACGGCTTCGAGGGCACCGAGCGCCGCGAGTGGGGAAAGAAACTCGGCATCAAGATGGTGCACATCGACCCCTATCTCAATCACACCGCCGCGCACTTGGGCGGCAAGTGGATTTCGCCCAAGCCCGGCACCGACCCCGCCATCGCGCAGGCGATCTGCCACGTCTGGATCACCGAAGGTCTCTACGACAAAAAATTCATCGAAGGTCGCACCACGGGCTTCGATGAGTGGAAGGCTTATATCCTGGGCGAAAGCGACGGCATCGCTAAAACCCCCGAGTGGCAAGCTGGCGAAACCGGGGTGCCGGCGCGCGATGTGCGAGCACTGGCCCGCGAGTGGGGTTCAAAGAAAACCTATCTCGGTGCAGGCGGTTGGGGCGTGGGTCTGGGCGGCGCCGGCCGCAGTCCGATGGGCGCGCAATGGGCGCGCATGATGACCATCCTCGGTGCCATGCAGGGCTACGGTCGACCGGGCTCCAACTTCGGCAATCTGCAGTTCGGCGCACCGCTCGATTTCAATTTCTATTTCCCGGGATACGGCGAAGGCAGCTTCTCGGGTGAACTCACCACGAGCGCAAACTCCGCCAACAATTACCAGCGTATGCCGCACATCGTGACCATGAGCTCGGTGCGACAGGCGATCCCGCGCATGTGGTTCCCCGAAGCGATCACCCAAGGCAAGGCCATGGGTTATCTCACCGATGTGTCCTCGATTCAGGGGCAGTTCTTTCCCTTTGGCTACCCCTCGCCCGGCCACGTGCGCGTGCAGATGCTCTACAAGTACGGCAGCTCGTCGCTTGGCACGCAGGTGGGATCCAATCGCTGGATCCAGGCCTATCAGCACGAGAGCCTGAAATTCGTCGTCAATCAGTCGGTGTGGTGGGAAGGCGAAACGCCGTTCGCCGACATCGTGCTGCCGGCGTGTACGGTGTTCGAGCGCTGGGACATTGGCGAGTGGTACAACGTCGGCGCGGGCTACGTGCATCACATGTACTCGATGAACAACCATCGCGTGATCGCCCTGCAACACAAGGCGATCGAGCCCCTCGGCGAGTCAAAGTCGGACTACGACATCTTTCTCGCCATCGCCGAGAAACTCGATCTCGGCGCGGTGTATTCGGAAGGCGGTACCTCCGAATACGACTGGTGCAAGCGCGTGTTTGATTCCTCGGATCTCGCCAAACTCACGAGCTGGCGCGAGTTCCTCAAAAAAGGCTACTACGTCGTCGCTCCCGATCCCGAGGCTGCTCGCGCACCGACCGCGAATCGCTGGTTCTACGAGGGTCGCAAGAAAGACACGCCCGAACCCTATCCGCTGCCCTCCGAATACGTCGCCGGACTCGGCAACGGCTTGCAAACCCCGTCGGGCAAATTCGAATTCGTCGCCAGCACGCTCAAACGCATCGACGATCCGGACCGACCCCCGCTCAATCAGTACATGCCCGTCTACGAAGACGGCAAGCGCGAACCGCAGCTCGCCGAGTTCCCACTGCAGTTGTTGTCGCCGCACTCACGTTATCCCTTTCACCTGATGGGCGATGACGAAGGCTGCAGCGTGCGCGACATCCGCGAGCATCGCGTACGCAAAGACGGCCACTATTATTTGGTCGCCCGCATCAATCGCGAAGACGCCGCGGCGCGCGGTATTCGTGACGATGATCTCATTCGCCTTTGGAACAATCGCGGCTCGGTCGTCTGTGCCGCGCAGCTCACCGATCGACTGCGTCCCGGCGTGGTGTCGGCTTCGACCGCTTCGGCCGAGTATCGCCCGGCGGGCGAACCCGGCAAATCCACCGATCTCGGCGGCTGCATCAACATGCTGAACCCGAACAAAGCCATAGCACGCAAGACCCACGGCATTCGGCCGAATACCACGCTCATCCAGATCGAGAAGTGGACCGGCGTCGACACCTGGCAACCGCGTGCGGAGATCGCCTGATGTCAAAGAAATGGAATCTCATCGTCGATATCGAGCGCTGCGACAACTGCCGCGGCTGCTTCATCGCCGTGAAGGACGAATACGCAGGCAATAATTTCCCGGGCTACAGCGCGCCGCAGCCCGCGCTGGGTCACAACTGGCTCGAGATCAAGCGCCACGAGCGTGGCAGTTATCCGCTCGTCGATGCACGTTTTCAGCCGGTCATGTGCAACCACTGCGACGACGCGCCCTGCATGAAAGCCGCGCGCGACGGCGCCGTCAAAAAACGTGCTGACGGCATCGTGATCATCGATCCCATCAAGGCCAAGGGGCAGCAGCAAATCGTCGCCGCCTGCCCCTACGGCGCCGTGTCTTGGAACGAAGAGCTGCAGCTGCCGCAGCATTGGACCTTCGATGCGCATCTGCTCGATGCGGGCTGGACCAAGACGCGGGCCGAGCAGGCTTGCCCGACCGATGCGTTTCGCACCGTCAAACTCGACGACGCCGAGATACAGCGCCTCGCGGCAAGCGAGGGACTGGAGGTCGAACGCGCCGAGCTCGGTACCAAGCCGCGCGTCTATTACAAAAATCGCCACCTCATGACGCACTGCTTCGTCGGCGGCACGGTGGTGCAACGGGTCGGCGGGGTCGAGGAATGCGCCCCGGGCGCGACGGTAGTGCTCAGTCAGGCGGGGCGCGAGATCGGCCGCGCGACCACCGACACCTTCGGCGAGTTCAAGATCGACCGACTACCCCCGGGCAGCGGCCGCTACGACCTCGAGGTGAGCGGCGCGGCGGGTCGGGCGAGCACGAGTTTCGAGCTCGGCAGCGCGAGCCCCTATCTCGAGGTGTTGACGCTCGCCTAAGCCCTTGAAATTTCAAGTGTGACCCTTGAAATCGGTCTGGCGGACCTCAGTTCTGGCGTGAGGCCGGGGGCTTGGCTAAATTGTTGCAACCAGCGAAACTTCGCAGCCCGGACTGAGTCGAAATTATGGTTACTTCTTTCAGGAGCCTGCCTACCCCATGAAACGCATCGCGTTGTTCCTCATTACTAATCTTGCCGTTGTCCTCGTGCTGTCGATCGTCATGCGGATTCTCGGCATCGATCAGTACATCGCCGCGCAAAACGGCAGCTATTACGGCTTGCTGGTGTTCGCCGCCGTGTTCGGCTTCGGTGGTGCGCTGATCTCGCTCGCCATGTCGAAGTGGAGCGCCAAGCGCATGATGGGCGTGCGCGTCATCGAGCAGCCGCGCGACAACGTCGAACGCTGGTTGGTCGATACGGTGCGCAAGCAGGCTGACGAGGCCGGCATCGGCATGCCGGAAGTGGGCATCTTCGACAGCCCTGAGCCGAATGCTTTCGCGACCGGTGCCAACAAAAACAAGGCCCTGGTAGCGGTCAGCACGGGCCTGCTGCAGCGCATGCGCAAAGAAGAAGTCGAGGCCGTTCTCGGCCACGAAGTGGGCCACGTTGCCAACGGCGACATGGTCACGCTCACGCTCATTCAGGGCGTGGTCAACACCTTCGTCATCTTCTTGGCGCGGATCATCGGCAATTTCATCGACAAAGCCGTGTTCAAGAACGAAAACGGCAGCGGCATCGGCTATTTCGTGATCGTGATGGTCTGCGAGCTGCTGCTCGGCATCCTCGCCAGCGTCATCGTCATGTGGTTCTCGCGCAAGCGTGAGTTCCGTGCCGATGCGGCGGGCGCTCTGCTCACCACCCCGCAGGCCATGATCGGTGCCCTCGAGGCCCTCAAGCGTGCACAGCAGCCGGAAGGCCTGCCGCAGCAGATGGCCGCCTTTGGCATCAATTCGGGTACGCCGACGGGCCTCAAGCGCTTCTTCATGAGCCACCCACCGCTCGATGAGCGCATCGACGCCCTCAAGCGTCAGCACGGGGCCATCTGAGCTCCTAGCGGTCTGACCTGGCCTCAAGACCCGCGCCGCGGACCCCGAGGTCCGCGGCGCGTTTACTTTGGGGTCGAGGTTTGGCATCGTAAACTGTCAAGAGTTTTGGACACATGACCGAGCAAGCCCTCCCCTTCTGGCGTCGCTGGTTGCACGCCTTCATCAACTGGTTCGACACCGGTCCGCTCACGGCCCCGGCCGACGGCACGCTGTTACCCGAAATTGCGGATCGGGTGGAGTGGGCGCGCATCCTGCCCTTCATCGCCGTACATGCCACCTGCCTCGGCGTCATATGGGTGGGCTGGAGTCCGATCGCCGTCACGGTTGCGGTCATCGCCTATCTGGTGCGCATGTTTGCGATCACGGGTTTCTACCATCGCTATTTCTCGCACCGCTCGTTCAAAACCTCGCGCGCAGGGCAGTTCATCTTTGGTTTGCTCGGCGCTTCGGCCGTACAGCGCGGACCGCTGTGGTGGGCGGCCCATCATCGACATCACCACGCGCACTCCGACAAACCGGAAGACGCCCACTCGCCGGTGCAACATGGCTTCCTGCGTTCGCACATGGGCTGGTTCCTAACGGCGCGTGGTTTCCGTCCCGACCTGCGTCGCGTGCGCGACCTGATGCAGTTTCCCGAACTGCGCTGGCTCGATCGCTTTGACATCCTCATTCCGGTGGCGCTCGCGGTCGGCATGTTCGGGCTCGGAGTGCTGCTCGAGCGCGTGGCGCCCGACCTCGGCACGAGTGGTGGCCAGATGCTGGTGTGGGGATTTTTCATCTCTACCGTGGCTTGCTACCACGGCACCTACACCATCAATTCGCTGTCGCATGTGTTTGGACGCCAGCGTTATCGCACGGACGACGCCAGTCGCAACAATTGGCTGCTCGCGCTGATCACGCTCGGCGAAGGCTGGCACAACAACCACCACCACTTTCCGAGCTCGACGCGGCAGGGCTTCTATTGGTGGGAAGTCGATATCACCTACTACCTGCTCAAAGTGATGGCCTGGCTCGGCATCATTTGGGACCTCAAACCGGTACCGGTCGCGATTCGCGACCACTCGCCGCGGCGCATCGCCTGAGCGATCGCCGGCGAGCGCAACGGTCCCTGTATCTGACGTGAGTCGCATCGCCATCATCGGAACCGGAATCGCCGGACTCACGGCTGCGTGGCATTTGCGTGATCGTCACGGACTGGTGCTGTTCGAGGCCAATGATTATGTCGGCGGCCATACGGCTACCAAAGATGTCGAATATGGTGGCAGTCAGTACGCGATCGACACCGGCTTCATCGTCTTCAATGATTGGACCTACCCGAACTTCATCGCTTTGCTCGAGGCACTCGGCGTGCCCTGGCAGTTCTCGAACATGAGCTTCTCGCTGCGCTGCGAGCGCAGTGGCCTCGAATACAATGGCACCTCGATCAATTCTTTGTTCGCGCAGCGTCGCAATGCGCTCAACCCGCGCTTCCTGCGCATGATTGCGGACATCCTGCGCTTCAATGGTCGGGCTAAAGAACTGCTCGCACCGCCGACGATCGCCGGCCATCCTGACCCTGAGGGTCGGCTCACGCTCGGTGACTATCTCGCCAAAGGCGGCTATTCACGCGCCTTCATCGAGCACTACATCATCCCCATGGGACGGGCAATCTGGTCGGCCACCGGTCGCGGCATGCTCGAGTTTCCAGCGCGCTTCTTCGTCGATTTCTTTGATCGACACGGATTCTTGAATGTGGATGATCGTCCGACTTGGCGCACGGTCACCGGCGGCTCGCGCGAATATGCCCGCCGCCTGACCGCCAAATTTGGCGAATTTATCCGCCTTTCGACGCCGGTGCAGCGGGTGCTTCGCAGCGACGACGGGGTATGGATCGGCAGCCGCGCAGGCGATGAGTACTTCGATCAGGTTTTCTTTGCCTGCCACAGCGATCAGGCGCTCGCGATACTCGAAGATCCGAGCGACACCGAGCAGCAAATCCTCGGTGCGTTTCCCTATCAGGGAAATGACGCCGTGTTGCACACCGATCGCCGGATGCTGCCGCGCGCGCCGCTTGCGCGTGCCGCCTGGAATTACCACTTGCTCGACCCCGACAGCGGCCGTGTCGCGCTCACCTACGACATGAACGTGCTGCAGGCGATCGACGCCGAGACGACCTTCATGGTTACGCTCAATCGCACGGCCGAGATCGACCCGGCGAAGGTGCTAGGTCGTTACACCTACCATCACCCCGTCTACACGCCGGCAGCAGTCACCGCGCAGGGCCGCCGCCGCGAGATCAGTGGTGTGCGTCGCACCCATTATTGCGGCGCCTATTGGCGCTACGGCTTTCACGAGGATGGAGTTGTCAGCGCTCTCTGGGCGCTCGAAGATTTTGCGCGCGCAACCGGCACAACGCCGCCCCCTGCCCCACGGCTCGAACCCGTGCGTCGCAGCCTTCAGCAAACCACCTGATGAGTGCGAGTTGCCTCTATCACGGCTATATTCGTCACCGGCGCTTCGGGCCGCGCCGCAACGAGTTTCGTTACCGCATCTTCCTCACCTACCTCGATTTGGCCGAACTGCCGGCGCTATTTCGCAACCGTTGGTTCTGGTCCGCAAGCAAACCGGCGCTTGCCTGGTTTCGTCGGACCGATTTTTTGGGAGATCCGCGCACATCTCTCGATACCGCCGTACGCGATCGAGTCGAAGACAGCACGGGGCGCCGGCCGACCGGACCCATCCGCCTGCTCACCCACCTGCGCCAGTTTGGCTACAACTTCAATCCCGTCAGCTTTTACTACATTTTTGATGCCAAAGATGAACGCCTAGAAACCGTCGTGGCCGAGATTACCAACACGCCCTGGGATGAGCGGTACGCTTATGTGCTCGAGGTCGAGAAGGCTGAGCAGGTGGGGGCGCAGGTGTTGCGGTGGCAATTCGAAAAGGCTTTTCACGTCTCGCCCTTCCTGCCCATGGACATGCGTTACGACTGGCGCTTTTCGCAGCCCGGGGACACACTCAACGTCCACATGGAAAACTGGAAAGACGGTCGCTCGCAGTTTGACGCGACGCTCACCCTGCATCGTGAACCTTTGACCGCCCGTTCGCTGAGGCGGGCATTGCTGGCATTTCCGTTCATCACCCTCAAAGTATCTGCACTCATTTACTGGCAGGCGCTGGTGCTATTGCTCAAGCGCACGCCGGTCTTCACTCACCCGGACAAACTCGCAAGTTGACGAGGGGCCATGAGCGAACGCAGCGAGAAACCATCGATCATCCCCACCGCGGCCATGGACGCCTGGCGCGCAACCGGCGCCGGTCGACCCTCGCCTCTCGCTGCGCTCGGCCGCAAATTGCTGCTCGGTCAGTTCGCGATGCTGCAACACGGCGAATTGCAGATTGTCGAATGGGACGGACAGCGGCATCGCTTCGGCAGGCGCACGCCGCGCCTCGATCTGGCGGTCACGCTGCACATCGATCATCCCCAGCTCTACGCCGATGCAGCTTTTGGCGGTACGGTAGGTGCCGGCGAGGCTTACATCCGCGGACTTTGGCGCTGTGACGACTTGACGGGCCTCGTGCGTCTGTTCGTGGCTAATCGCAAGATGATGAACGGCATGGACAGTCGCTGGGCGATCGTCAGTCGACCACTGCTCAAAATATCCCATTTTCTCAACAGCAACAGTCGCCATGGCAGCGCCCGCAACATCGCGGCCCATTACGACCTCGGCAATGCGTTCTACGAGCTCATGCTCGATCCCACCATGGCTTATTCCTGCGGCATTTTCGCTGCCGAGAACTCGACGCTGGAACAGGCTTCGCTCGCCAAGTTCGATGCCGTCTGCCGCAAGCTGTGCCTGCAGCCCGGCGATCGCGTCGTCGAGATCGGTACCGGCTGGGGCGGGCTCGCCATCCATGCCGCAGCGCGTTACGGCTGCCACGTCACGACCACCACGATCTCGCGCGAGCAGCATGACTACGCCCGCGAGAAAATCGCCCGTGCCGGGCTCAGTGACCGCATCACCTTGCTGCTCGAAGATTACCGTGACCTCAAGGGTCGCTACGACAAGGCCTTTTCGATCGAGATGATCGAAGCCGTGGGCGCCGAGTACCTCGATACATACCTCGGCAAGTGCGCCTCGCTGCTCGAGCCACATGGCGCGATGCTGCTGCAGGCCATCACCATTCAGGACCAGTTTTACGAGCAGGCGCGCAAGTCGGTCGATTACATCCAGCGCTTCATCTTTCCGGGCAGCTTCATTCCGAGCGTCGAGGCCATCAGTCGCTCGCTGACGCGGGTGACCGATCTGAAGATGTTCGGCCTCGAGGATATCGGCTCGCATTACGCTCGCACCTTGCGCGAATGGCGGCGCAATTTCTTTGACCAGCTGCCGAAAGTGCGCGCACTTGGCTACCCCGAGTCCTTCGTTCGTCTCTGGGAGTTTTATCTCTGCTACTGCGAAGGCGGCTTTGCCGAGCGCCAACTCGGCGATGTGCAACTGCTGCTCACCAAGCCAGACTGTCGGCTGCCGTCACCGGCGCTCGCGACATGATGCCGGACGGAGCAGCTTCGCCGCTGCAACAACTCATCGCCCGCTTCGGCACGGCGATCATCGTCACCGAACCGCAGCAGCTCGCCGCGGTGAGCGTCGATCATCGTCAACTCTATCGTGGCAAAGCGCTCGCGCTCGCCTTGCCGCGCAGCACCGCAGAGGTGTCGCAACTTCTCACCCTCTGCAACGCGCTGCGTATCGGCGTGGTGCCGCAAGGCGGCAATACCTCGTACTGCGGCGGCACCGTACCCGATGAGACCGGCCAACAACTCGTGCTCTCCTTGCGACGTCTGAATGCGATCCGCGAGGTGCAGCCGCTCAATAATTCGATGGTGGTCGAAGCCGGCTGCATCCTTGCCGATGTGCAGAAAGCAGCAACCGCAGCAGGCCGTTTCTTTCCTTTAAGTCTGGGTGCCGAGGGCAGCTGCCACATCGGCGGCAATCTCTCGACCAATGCCGGTGGCGTCAACGTCGTGCGCTACGGTATGGCGCGCGATCTCGTGCTCGGGCTCGAGGTCGTGCTCGCCGACGGGCGTGTGCTCTCGACGCTCGGCGCACTGCGCAAAGACAACACGGGCTACGACTTGCGGCATCTCTTCATCGGTGCCGAAGGCACGCTCGGGATGATCACCGCCGCCAGCCTCAAACTTTTTCCGGCGCCACGGACGATCGCCTGCGGTTTCACCGCCGTACCCGATCCGGCCGCAGCCGTGGGCCTGCTCGCACATCTGCGCGAACGCTGCGGTGATCTCGTCACGTCATTCGAACTCATTCCGGCAGTCGCCGTGGAGCTTGTGCAGCGTCACCTTCCCGGCAGCCGTGCCCCACTGTCCTCGGGCTCACCGTGGTACGTGCTGTGCGAGATCACGAGTGCGGTCGCCGCTGAAGCGCTGGGCGAGCGACTCGAAGAAACGCTCGGTACCGCGCTCGAGGCCGGGCTGGTCACCGACGCCGTAATCGCACAAAGTGAACGCGAGCGGCAGGAGTTCTGGTTTCTGCGCGAAAATATCCCGGAAGCGCAGCGTCGCGACGGCCCTAGCCTCAAGCACGACGTGTCGCTGCCCATCAATCGGCTAGCCGAGTTTATTGAACGAGCAAGCGACTGGCTCGCGCGCGAAGTCGCCGAGGCCTACATCGTGTGCTACGGACACGTCGGCGATGGCAACCTGCACTTCAATCTCAATCAATCGCGATCCGGGGCCGCCGACAGCGTGGGTCGACTGGCCGCACGCGAGCTGGAGATTCGCCGTACGCTACATGATCTTGTCAAAGAAATGGACGGCAGTTTCAGCGCAGAGCACGGGATCGGCCGACACAAAGTCGAAGAACTCGAGCGCTATGCACCGCCGCTCGAACTCGAGCTGATGCAAGCCATCAAACGCGCCTTCGATCCACACGGCATCATGAACCCGGGCAAAGTGCTGCGTGCCCGCTGAGTCGCGACCTCAGCTGCTGCATGCGATGCTGCCGGTCAGCGACCTCGCGCGCTCGCTAGTTTTTTATCGCCAGTACTTTTCATTCGTCGAACTGCGGCGCATCGAACTAACGTCGCCCGCACGCACCCTAGTTTTCATCGGCACCGAGAGCGAACCCGGCAGCGCTTACAGCGAGGGCAGCGCGATGCAGCTCGAACTTTGGTACGAGCCCGCACGCCAAACGCCGCCACCCGCTACGCAGCACGCGCCATCGACGCTGCGCGCTCATGTCGGCATTGCCGTGAGCGGCATTGACGGCTTCGTGGACCGGCTCGCCGCTGCAGGCGTTCCGGTGCTGCAGCGACCCGCCGCCTTGCGTCCGGGCGGGCGCCGTCTCGCGATGATCGCCGATCCCGATGGCCACGAGATCGAGTTGCTGGAAGTTCTTTGACGATGTCAGCACCGAATCAGCCCGCTCACACCCAAAGCGACCCACCCGCCGCACACTGCGTGGGCGGTCTGCACGAGGTCTGCGTCGGCGTTCCCGACCTTGAGCTCGCCGCCGCGGATTTTGCAGCCTACGGTTGCCGCGTCGGTGAGCGTGGGCAACTCGACGCGGCTGCAGCGCGCGCGCTTTACGGCGTCGATTCCGCAGTGCGCTCGCTGCGTTTGCTGCATCAGCAGTCCGATCACGGACTCGTACGCCTGATGCAATGGGCGCAACCCCTCAATGACGGACTCGGCTTGACTGAGAACCTGCGTTGCGTCGGTTCACGCTGGGGCGTACGCGTCACCGCGAGCGTGTTCAACATCGTCAACCATGCCGAGCGCGCAAGCCAGTCCGGCCAAGCGCTGACGCTCATCGAGCCGCTGCTCGCGGTCATCGGCGAAGTCAGCGGGACGCGCGCCGCCACACCTTTTCGTGACCCCATTGTCGGTGTCCGCGAAATGGTGCTGCTGCAGCCTGACTACCGGCAGGTTTTCTTTGAACGCTTCGGCTATCAAAGCCCGCTCTATGGACAGATCGACCCGTCCAGCCTGCTGCAGACCAGCCAGCACACGCACTTTGGACTGATGATTGCCGACGACGATCCGCAGGTATTCGACTTCTATGACAGCGTTTTGGGACTCAAGCGCATGCTTGATGGGCGTACGCCCTATGAGAACGCCACCGGATCACGACGAATCTTTGGTCTCGAGCCCGACGAGGGCTTCCATATGGTCGACTTCGATGACCCGTCCTCGGGCCACGCACTCGCGGAGCGACGCTCGGGCAAGCTCAAGTGCGTGCGGTTTGCGGCCAAGGCGAAGATGGCGCATCGGCTCGATCGCTCACGCGCTGGCTGTCTCGGCTATAGCCTTTATTGCTGGCGGGTCGATGACATCGAAAGGATGCACAACCGCGTCGCTGCGTCGAAGGCGACAGGACTCAGCAAGGTGCGGTCCGACGAATTCGGTCGTCGCAGCTTCACGTTCTTTGCCCCGGACGGTTATCAATGGATGCTGTTGCAGGCCTGACATGAAACGCACACTGCTCATTGCTGCTTCGACTGCACTTTTTGCCATGGCCGACGCCACCGCTGCGGTGACCCCCGTGTACCACCACCACGCGCCTTCGATCACCGGCATCGCGACTGGCGCTGCCGAAGTCACTATCCACTACCGATTGTATGGCACTCCCCATGCCGAGCAGCCATTGCTCGTGCTGGTGCACGGCTGGTCCTGCGATTCGAGTTATTGGCGCGAGCAAATTGCTGTACTGACGGCGGAGCATGCCGTGCTGACGCTTGATCTTGCAGGCCACGGCGCCTCGAGTGATGGACGCGATGACTATTCGATGCGCAGCTTCGGCGAAGACGTCAAACGCGTCATCGAATTGCTTCCGACCTCGGCACCCGTCATCCTCATCGGTCACTCGATGGGTGGACCGGTGTCGATCGAAGCCGCGCGGCTGCTGGGATCACGCGTTCGCGCGGTGATTGGTGCCGACACCTTTGCCTCGATCGGCGCCCCGCCCGCACCCGCCGCGGAGACTGCCGCGCGCTTTGCTTTCTTTGAGAAAGATTTCGCCGGCACGACCCGGATGTTCGTCGAGCGCAGTTTTTTCCGACCCGACGCCAAAGCCGAACCCAAACGCTGGATCATCGAAGACATGGCAGCCGGCAACCCGCGCGTCGGCATCGCCGCCGTGCGCGGCCTCAACGCCTGGGAGGGCGCCACAGCGCTGCGCGAGCTCGGCATTCCGGTGATTGCCATCAACTCCGATCTCACGGTCACCGATGAAGGGCGACTGCGCGCGATCAACCCGAACTTCAGATTGCGCGTGGTCAGCGGCACCGGCCACTTTCTGATGATGGAAGAACCGACGGGGTTCAATGCCGTGTTGCGCGAGGAACTCGCGCGGCTACGCTGAGAAACCGCGCCCCACGCTCAACGCGGCGCGCTTTCGATCTCGAGGTAACGAATCAGCGCGGCGCGATCGGCAGGATTGGCGATCCCTGAAAACGCCATGGTGTTGCCCGGCGCGAGCGCGCTGGGTTTTTCCAACCAGCGATCGAGCGTCGGCTTATCCCACACCAGTTTGGCCGCCTTGAGCGCCGGTGAATACGCGAAGTCGATGTCGGCCCCCGCGCGGCGACCGATGATCCCGGCGAGATTGGGTCCCACTTTTTCGACGGGACTCGGCTGCAAATCGTGACAGGCACGACACTGAATGTAGAGCAGCCGCCCGCGCTTGAACTCGGCGCTTTGCTCGACCGGCGCCTGCGCCTGCCCCTGCGCAAGCGCCAGTCCCGGCACGAGACTCGCGGCCAGCACGGCAGTGACCGACACCATCACTTTGACACTCAATGAAATCTTCGCTGTCCTGCTCATCTCTCAACCCCCGAAACTTTTCTCAACCCCAAGAACTTTCGCACCGAATCTATTTTTGACTCAAGACTCGCGTCTGCGTACGCGAATCAGACCTTCCTGCGCCGCGCTAGCCACGAGTCGACCATCGCGACTGTAAATGCTGCCGCGCGCAAAGCCGCGCCCTCCAGAGGCACTCGTACTCTCCACGTCGTACAGCAACCACTGATCCGCACGAAACGGTCGATGAAACCAGAGCGCATGATCGATGCTCGCCATCACCAGATCGCCGATCGCAAAGCTTCCTTGATGCGGGCGGGTCGATGCTGCGAGCAGATTGAAGTCCGACATGTACGCGAGCAGGCAGCGATGCAGTCGATCATCGTCAGCGACGGCCTCGGGAATCCGAAACCACACGCGCTCGAGCGCGGGCCCAGAACGCCGATGCAGATAATCGATGGGCTCGATCGGTCGCAACTCGATCGGTCGCTCGTGTATCAACATGCGACGCAACAACTCGGGTAACTGCGCCGCCACTTCGGGCGTCGGTCGACTCCAGTCAGGCAAGGTCTCGGGCGCCGGCACCTCGGGCATGGTCGATTGATGATCGAGCCCCTGCTCGCTACGCTGAAATGACGCTGCACAAGTGAAAATCTGCTCGCCGTTCTGCAAAGCGATCACCCGTCGTGACGAGAACGAGTGCCCATCGCGGCTGCGATCGACCTGATAGACGATGGGACGATTAAAATCGCCGCGGCGCAAAAAATACGCGTGCAAAGAATGCACATCGAGACCATCGATGGTGTGGTAGGCCGCCATCAAGGCCTGACCGAGCACCTGTCCACCATAAACCTGCGGACTGCCGATGTCGCGACTCTCGCCGCGAAAAAGATTGACCTCGAGTCGCTCGAGTTCGAACTGCCGCAGCAGATCGACGACGCGAACGTTCACGACGCCGTCACCCCCAAACGCTTCTGCATGACCGGGCTCGTGGTCGTGTACTGCAGGAACTGCTTTTTCTCGGGGTAGAGCCAGGACTGGATGCCGAACGCGGCCAGCGCCGCTTCGTGAAAGCCCGACAGAATCAGTTTTTTCTTGCCCGGGTAGGTGTTGATATCACCGACGGCAAAGATTCCGGGCACGCTGGTCTGGAATTTTTCGGTGTCGACCCTGAGTGCCTTGCGCTCGAGGTCCAGCCCCCACTCGGCAACGGGACCGAGCTTCGGATGCAGCCCAAAGAATGCGAACACGTGATCAGCTCGCAGATCGTGCAGCACGCCATCGGCTGCCTTGACGCGCACACCGGTCATATTCTCGCCTGCGGTGAGCATGGCTTCGGCAAGACCTTCGATGAAACGCACCTTGCCCTGCGCTTCGAGCTCGCGCATCCGCGCGACCGAGGCCGGTGCCGCGCGAAAATCGCTGCGTCGATGCACGAGCGTGACCACGGGCGCCGTCGCGGCAAACTCGATCACCCAATCGAGCGCCGAATCACCGCCGCCAAAGATCACAAGGTGCTTGTTGCGATAGTCGTCAGCGCCTTTGACCCGGTAGTGCAGGGTCTTGCCCTCGAAGGCATCGCAGCCCGGCACCCCGAGCCGACGCGGCTGGAACGAACCCACGCCGGCGGCGATGACAATGGCGCCCGTATCGAAACGCGTCCCGGCCGAAGTGACCACATCGAAGCGACGCTCGCGCGGGCGTACCGCGAGCACCTCCTCGCCGAGGTGGAACACCGGCTCGAACGGCTTGATCTGCTGCATCAGGCGATCGACCAGTTCTTGGGCGCCGCAGACTGGCAGGGCCGGAATGTCGTAGATGGGTTTGTCGGGATAGAGCTCGGTGCACTGACCGCCCGGGGCCTGCAGCGAGTCGAGCACATGGGCCCGCATGCCGAGCAGGCCAAGTTCGAAGACTTGGAACAGTCCGCACGGTCCCGCGCCGACGATGACGACTTCTGTCTGTATACTCTCGGACACCTGCTCACCCCACCTGCAATATCGGAAAACCGTCGAAAAAGAGGCAAATTCTAACAGAGGCGATCTTCGTCGCCGGAGGCGCAATCCGTGATCCAGCTGAACGTCAATGGCCGAGCCGTCGAAGTCGATGCAGACCCGGAAACGCCCCTGCTTTGGGTATTGCGCGACACCATCGGTCTGACCGGTACCAAATACGGTTGCGGCATGGCGCTTTGCGGGGCCTGCACGGTCCATCTCGATGGCCAGCCCGTGCGCTCCTGCGTGACCCCGGTGGCGGCAGTCGGCGCGCAGCTCATCACCACCATCGAAGGGCTCTCGCCCGATCGCAGCCATCCGGTGCAACGCGCCTGGATCGAAATCGACGTACCGCAGTGCGGCTACTGCCAGTCCGGTCAGATCATGTCGGCCGCGGCGCTGCTCGCCAAGACCCCGAAACCGACCGATGCCGATATCGACTCGGCTATGTCCGGAAATCTTTGTCGCTGCGGTACTTATCAGCGCATCCGCAGCGCCATCCATCGCGCCGCCGAACTCGCCGGCGACCAGAGCTGACCATGCCCACCAATGCCGATCTGGCGCGGCGTCGTACGGCGGCGATCCCGCGCGGCGTCGGCAACCTGCTGCAGGTCTACGCCGAGCATGCGAGCAATGCCGAAATTTGGGACGTCGAGGGTCGCCGCTACATCGACTTCGCGAGCGGCATCGCCGTACTCAACACCGGACACCTGCACCCGCGGGTGCAGGCCGCCGTGGCTGCGCAACTCGCCAAGTTGTCGCACACCTGCTTTCAGGTCACGCCCTACGAAAACTATGTCGTGCTCGCCGAGCGCCTCAATGAAATCGTCCCCGGCGCTGGGCCAAAGAAAACGATATTCCTGACCACCGGCGCCGAGGCGATCGAAAACGCGGTGAAGATCGCTCGTCATCACACCAAGCGCTCGGCAGTGATCGCTTTCGGCGGCGCCTTTCACGGACGCACCCTCGCCTGCATGAGCCTGACCGGCAAAGTGCAGCCGTACAAAGCGGGCTTCGGCGCGATGCTGCCCGATGTTTTTCATGCGCCGTTCCCGATCGAATACCACGGCGTCAGCGTCGCGCAAGCACTCGCCGCTCTCGACAACCTGTTCAAGGCCGATGTCGATCCGCAACGAGTCGCGGCGATCCTCGTCGAACCCGTGCAAGGCGAAGGCGGCTTTTACATTGCACCGCCCGAGTTCCTGCAGGCCTTGCGCACGCTCTGCGATCGGCACGGCATCGTGTTCATCGTCGATGAAGTACAAACGGGCTTTGCACGCACCGGACGCATGTTTGCCATCGAGCATTCGGGCGTGGAACCCGACCTCGTCACGCTCGCCAAAAGTCTTGCGGGTGGCTTGCCGCTCGCAGCCGTGGTCGGTAAAGCCGAGATCATGGACTCGCCCGCGCCGGGCGGTCTCGGCGGCACTTATGCGGGCTCACCCCTCGGCTGCGCGGCGGGGCTCGCGGTGCTCGAGGTGATCGAGTCGGAGCAGCTCTGCGCGCGCGCCGAGCACCTTGGCGCTGCGGTGCGCGCACGGCTCGTCGATCTGCAATCGCGCTGGCCTTGCATCGGCGAGGTCCGTGGCCTCGGCGCGATGGTAGCGATGGAACTCGTCAAAGATAGACGCCCGGATGCGCCGGATGCCGAACTGACCAAGGCACTGGTGCAAGCGGCGGGACGGCGCGGCCTCGTGCTGCTGTCCTGCGGCGTTCACGCGAACGTGATCCGCTTCTTGATGCCGCTGACGACGCCCGATGCGATTCTCGCCGAGGGTCTCGCTATCCTCGAGGCAGCGCTCGAAGACGTCGCCGGCTGACTCAGGCGCGGCCGACGTTGGTGTCGTTCGGGCTGTGGTAGTACTCGCTCTCTTCGGAGAGCTGGCGAATCAGCCGCTGCAGTTCGCCCATGCGGCCCTCGGCCGTGCTCACCGGCATGCAATCGAGACAGCGCGGATCGTTGCAGGGCTGGCGCGAGTACAGCCAATACTGAATCGCCCCGGCGAGCAGCCCATCGGCGATATCCCAGAGATCCGCCTCCTTGTCGCGATCGGCGAGCTGATTGCCGAGGTTCACGGCGTCGGTGAAGGCCGCATCGAACCCGTTGGTCGCTTCGGGATAGTCCTTTTCCATGACGGAATCTTAGCCGATCGAAACCCCGACCAACGCGCGACCCGACTCGGTTCCCGCAGAGAGCGGCCAAGCCCGTCGACAGGGGCCCTAGGGGAAAAATAAAACTTTGTTGCGCAGATATTACTGAGATTTAACGTACAACAATCCAACCACGCATTAGTCTTCTGCTAGCGTCCTAAAGGTACCAATCATAGAATGATTGGTAGAAGCGTCGCAGAGATGATGCCCAAGACCGAACAGCATACCGGTACGCGCGCAATCGAATTGCCCGAACCGCCAGCCGACAAGCTGAACGTGCTCCCGCCGCACTCGCGGGTGCTCGACGCGGCCGCCTTTGTCCGCGACCATTTTCACGAGAAGTTTCCCGCCCGCGATATCGCCGCCCACTGCGGACTCAGCCGGTTTCAGTTCAGCCGCAACTTTCACGCGGTCTTTGGCATCACCTTCCGCGAATATTTGCTTCGTTATCGGATCCGCGCCGCTTGCGAACGCCTGCTGGCGGGCGACATGCCCGTGACCGAGATTGCCTTTGCCGTGGGCTTTCACGACGGCTCGTACTTCGCCCGCATGTTCCTTCGCTACACCGGGGTCCTGCCCTCGCAGTATGCTCGGGCGCATGCCGCCCAGCCCCGAGCCTGACCACACGCTACGCCGCGCTTGGCGCCTCACCCAAGCCGGATCCCTCGCCCGTCTCAAGCTGATCGAAGAGTCGCTGCCGCCACCCGCAACCGGCGAGGTGCAGGTGGAGGTCGAAGCCATTGGCGTCAATTTCGCCGATGTGTTTGCCTGCCTCGGGCTCTACTCCGCCACCCCAAAAGGCAGCTTTGTGCCCGGACTCGAATGCGCCGGGCGTGTCCGTCGCTTGGGCAGCGGCGTGACTGGCTGGCAGGAAGGCGATGCCGTCATCGTGCTGACCCGCTTCGGCGGTTACACGACCCACCTGAATGTCGATGCGCGGACCCTCTGGCCGATCCCTGCGGGCTGGACCTTCGAAGAGGCCGCAGCGTATCCCGTGCAAGCCCTCACCGCTTGGTACGGGCTGCTGCCCTTGGGCAACGCGCGAGCAGGATCCGCGGTGCTCGTGCAATCGGCGGCCGGCGGTGTCGGACTCAACGCCCTGCATGCCCTGCAGCGCATCGGCGCACCGCCGGTGGCCGTGGTCGGCTCGGCCGGTAAACGCGATTGGCTGATCGATCGCTTCGGTCTCGATCCCGCAACCGTGGTCGTTCGCGACCCCGGGCTCGCCGCGGCACTCGATGCCGCGCTCGCGCACCTTGGCAAACCTGGCTTCGATGTGGTGCTCGATGCCGTGTATGGCGCGGGCTTCCGGCTTGCCTTCGAGCGCCTCGCACCAGAAGGACGCTACGTGCTCTATGGCGCCGCCGATTTCATGGATGGTGGGCGTCGACCGAATTTTCTCAAGCTCGCTTGGCGCTATCTGCGTCGCCCACGGCTCGATCCGCTGGCGATGATTCCGCAGAACCACGGTTTTCTGGCCTTCAATTTGATCTGGCTGTGGGAGCAAGCCGACCGCTTGCCCGAATCGATGCGCGCGACGCTCGCGCTGATTGTCGAACGCCCGCACATCGGGGCGACCTATCGCTTCGATGAGGCCCATGCAGCGTTGGCTGCGATACAGTCTGGTCACACTACGGGCAAGCTCATCCTGCGCAGCAAGTTACAATCTGCCGATGGCTGATGCTTCACTGCCGGAACGCCCGAAAAGCAAATCCGTAAAACCGCTGGTCTCATTGTGGCCTTACCTCAAACCCCACCGCGGCGTACTCGCTTGGGCCATGGTGGCCTTGCTGCTCGCCTCGGGCTCCATGCTGGCCTTGCCAGTCGCGCTCTCGAAGCTCGTCGACAAAGGCATGAGCGCCGGCAGCGCCGAGACGGTCAACATCTATTTCGTCGCCTTTCTCGGCGTGGCAGTGCTGTTCGGCGCCTTCGCCGCGATGCGCTTTTATCTCGTGACTTGGCTCGGCGAGCGCGTGGTGGCGGACATTCGTGCCGCGACCTATCGCAATGTCATACGCATGGACCCTCAATTCTTTGAGGTGACGCGTACCGGCGAAGTGCTCTCACGCCTCACCACCGACACCACGCTCGTGCAATCGATCTCGGGCGTCGGCATTTCGATCGCCCTGCGCTCGACCATCAATTTGCTCGGCTCCATCGTCATGATGGGAGTCACCAGCCTGAAACTGCTCGGTCTCATGCTGATCGCGATGCCAGCGGTGATCGTCCCGGTCATTTTTTTGGGTCGCAAGCTGCGTAAACTGTCGCGCTCATCGCAAGATCGCATCGCCGACACCAGCGGTCTCGCGGGCGAAACACTGAACGCCATCCAGACGGTACAGGCGTTCACGCTCGAGGCGCTCAATACACGTCGTTACGATCAGGCCGTCGAAGCCTCCTTCGATGTGGCAGTGGTGCGCACGCGCGTCCGCGCCTGGCTCACGGCGCTCTCGACCACGCTGGTGGTCGCGGCGATCACCATCGTGCTCTGGTTCGGTGCGCATCAGGTGCTCTCCAAAGAAATGTCGGGGGGCGGGCTCGTGCAGTTCCTGTTGTTCGCGGTGTATGCGGGTGTCGCGGCCGCCTCGCTGAGCGAAATGTGGAGCGAAGTGCAGCGCGCAGCCGGTGCCATGGAACGCCTCGTCGAACTGCAACAGGCGACGCCGGCCATCGTTGCGCCCGCCCAGCCGCAGCCCCTACCCGCCGTGCAACCGGGCGCCAAGGCGGGCCATGTACGCTTCGAGCACGTGCGTTTTCATTACCCCTCGCGGCCCGAGACCCCGGCGCTCGATGATTTCTCGTTGGCGATCGCCCCGGGCGAAACCGTCGCCTTCGTCGGCCCTTCGGGTGCGGGCAAGAGCACCACCTTCCAATTGCTGCTGCGGTTCTACGACCCGCAGTCCGGTCAGGTGATCCTCGATGACGTCGACATCGCCCGCGCCGATCCGCTCGTGGTGCGTCAAAGAATCGGGCTCGTCCCGCAAGATACCGTGCTCTTCGGCACCAGCGCGCGCGAGAACATCCGCTACGGACGGCCGGATGCGACCGATGCGGAGGTCGAAGCGGCGGCGCGCGCCGCGGCCGCTCACGATTTCATCACGGCCTTACCACAGGGCTATGAGACCTTCCTCGGTGAGCGCGGCACGCGGCTCTCGGGTGGTCAGCGCCAGCGCATCGCCATCGCCCGCGCTATCCTCAAAAATCCGCCGTTGTTGTTGCTCGATGAGGCGACGAGCGCACTCGATGCCGAAAGCGAGCGCGTGGTGCAAGAGGCTCTCGAGCGACTGATGGCAACCCGCACCACCATCATCATCGCGCACCGCTTGGCGACGGTGCTCAAGGCCGATCGCATCATCGTCATGGATCACGGCCGCATCATCGCGAGCGGTCGCCACGAAGAACTGATCGCCGCGAACCCGCTCTATGCGCGGCTCGCCGCGCTGCAATTTACCGACGGACCTGCCGCCGCCGCATGACGCCGCGGGCGATTCTGTTCGACTTCGACGGCACGCTGGTCGACTCGGCGCGCAGCATCCTCACAGGTCTTGGTCGCGCGCTGGAGAGCGAAGGGGTGACACCCGTCATTCCTCTGTCGCCGAGCCTCATCGGGCCGCCCCTACCACGGACGCTCGCGACGCTCGCCGGCTCGGGCGAACCCGCGTTGATCGAACGACTGGCAGCCGCCTTCCGCTCGTACTACGACACGACGGGTTACCGCGAAACCGAAGTCTATGCCGGCGTCAGCGACATGCTGGCGAGCCTCGCCCGTGAGGGCCGCGCGCTCTACATCGTCACCAACAAGCGCATCAAACCGACGCGGCTCATCATCGATCATCTCGGATGGAGTGCGCATTTTCGCGGCATCCATGCGCTCGATGGCCTCGACCCGCCGACCGTCAATAAAACTGCACTGGTGCGCGAAGTGCTGCAGCGCGAATCTTTGACGAGCACGCAAACCTGGATGGTCGGCGACTCGGCCGAGGACCGGCAGGCCGCCGAGGGCAACGGGCTCGATTTTTTGGCCGCCACCTGGGGTTATGGCGCCGCGGCGGCAGATCAAAAAAATCTTGCTGCACAGCTCGCCAGTCCGCTCGAGCTGCTGCAGCGTATCAGAGCTTACGCGGCCGGACGCACGCCCTGACTGACGCGCCGGCGTGTCCGCTCAGAGCCTCATGCCGCCGTCGACATCGACACAGCGACCCGTGAAGAAATCGTTTTCGACGATGAACACCGCCGTCGCCGCAATCTCGGCGGCATCGCCCAAGCGCCGCAACGGAACCTGCGCCGTCATTTTCTCGAGAATCTCCGGCCGCATGGCCGAGAGAATGTCAGTGCGCGTGTAGCCCGGAGCGATGGCGCCCGTGCGGATGCCGTAGCGCGCGAGTTCCTTGCCCCACACTTCGGCCATCGCCGCCACGCCCGCTTTGGCCGCGCTGTAGTTGGTCTGGCCTGCATTGCCGTAACGCGACACGCTCGAGATGTTGATGATCACGCCACCCTTGCCGCGCTTGATCATGCGCTCGGCGGCTTCACGACCACAAAGAAATACGCCAGTGAGATTGATGTCGATAACCGCCTGCCACTGATCGAGGGTCATCTTGCCGGTGACCGCGCCGTCCTTGACCTTGATCAACAGCCCATCCTTGACGATGCCGGCATTGTTGACGAGCACATCGACACCACCAAAATCGGCTGCGACTGCATCCATGCCGGCCACCACCGCAGCCTCTTGCGTGACGTTGACGACGTAGCCCCGGGCTTTCACGCCCTTGGCCTCGCAGAGCCGCACGGTCTCATCGAGATCGGCCTGATTGAGATCGAACAGCGCGACATTTGCGCCACGCGCTGCAAATGCGCGTGCCATGTCGCGACCGATACCGCGTCCGCCGCCCGTCACCACTACCGTGCTGCCCTGGATCTGCATGTCGAACTCCGTGAAAAATCGGTTACGGCGTCGTAAGCCGTTACGGCATCATAATAGGCCGCGATAGGCCGCGATAGGCCGCGTGCCCTGCCGCGCGACCTGCCGCGCGACCTGCCGTGCGACCTGCCGTGCGACCTGCTCGACTGCGTAGACCCCGGAGACGCCATGCTCAAACTGCGACCCGCTCGCCACGACGACGCTACCACCCTGCTCGAACTGATTCGCGAGCTGGCCGATTACGAAAAGCTGCTCGATCAGGTGGACGCCACGGCGCCCGCGCTCGCGCAAGCCTTATTCGGCGCGAACCCGCGGGTCTTCAGCGACGTTGCCGAATGGACTAAGCAAGGCAAAACCACGGTCGCAGGATTCGCGCTGTGGTTCTACAACTTCTCCACCTTTCGCGGACGGCATGGCATTTATCTCGAAGATCTCTTCGTGCGCCCGGAATTTCGTGGTCATGGGATTGGCAAGGCGCTGCTGTCCAATCTCGCCAAACGCTGCGTCGATGAGCAGCTGACGCGTCTTGAATGGGCCGTGCTCGATTGGAACACCCCAGCGCGACAGTTCTATGAATCGCTGGGTGCGCAGGCACTTACCGAGTGGGTACCGCATCGCGTCACGGGCGCAGCGCTGCCAAAGCTCGCCTATCCAGCGACTCACGCAGAGCAAGCGCCGCCTCGACAGTGAACTCGCCGCCCGCCAAGGCCACTTCGACCTCGGCGATCGACAGACAAAGAAATTTGCTGACTTCGCCATCGCGACCGATGGGTACAAAGTCCAGCGGCAACTCGAGATCGGCCACGATCACGAGTTCATCATGCATGCCGAAGGTAGTCTCGCGAAGACTGCGGATGATCATCCCCGGAAAATCGATGCGGCGCGCAAGCCCGACCGGCACCCCCGCCTCTTCCCACGCTTCGCGCAACGCGGTGCGCCGCGCCGACTCGCCAGCCGACACGCCGCCTGCCGCAAGATTGTCGAGCTTGCCGGGATCGGCCCGCTTCAGTTCACTGCGGCGCGCCACCCACACTCGACCATCGGCGCGATAGCCATTAACGTGCACGGCGCGGTTTTGCAGACCCAAGGTACGAAAGGCGCCGCGCTCGCAACGCGCGATTTCCGCGCCGTCCTGATCGAGCACGGCTGACAACTCGTTACGCCAGTCGGCGATCAGCCCCTTGCGGTGCAGGCCCTGCGCCACCTGTTGCAAGGCGCGGCTACGCGCCGAGCGCGCGACGCCGGGTTCGCTCAAGCGCAAGCCGAGATCAGCCGCTTCGATCCCCGGCAAGTCAGCGAGCATCCGCGCGACATCGCGACGGACGCGACCGCGAATGGCACCACCCAACCAGAACGGGACGTACGACGAGGGCGCTGGGTCGACCATCAGTCGCGAAGAAAATCGACGACCGTGCGCGTGAAATCTTCGGCCTGCTCGAGGTGCGAGCGATGGGCGGCATCGAGCACCACGAGATCCGCGCCGGCGATACCGTCGGCCAATTCTTCGGCGCGCTCGATCGGGATCACGGGATCGTGCGCACCGGCGATCACCAGAGTGGGTGCCTGCACCTCGCCGAGACGCCCGGCAAGCTCGGCATCGCGCACGGCGATCTCGCGCACCGGGCTCTCGCGATCGGCAAGTACGCGGTCGGTCGCGAACGGCAGCACACTCGCGGCAGTGTGGGCCACCACCAGTCGCAGTACGCGCCGCGGCGCCATCAGCGCCACCTGCAGCGCCGCAAGGCCACCCATCGACAGTCCGCACCAATGCGCACGCTCGATATGCAGCGCATCGAGAACCGCGAGCGCATCGAGCGCCAGATCCTGCAGGCTGCAGGACTGCGCTGGGCCGTCATCAAACTTTGACAGCCCATGACCCCGCAGATCGAGGCGAATCACGCGAAAGAAACGCTCGAATTCGGCGAGTTGCAGGTCCCAGCTGGCAAGACTCGCAGCCAACGGATGCAACAAAACGAGTGCCGGGGCGTGGTTACGCCCCGACACGATGTAGTGGATGACGCCGCCCGCGCGTGGCAAGATCGTCGGCAGAATGTCGGTCATCAAAGATTAAATCGCCCTTCAGTCTGCTTTGTATTTGTCGTGGCAGGCCTTGCAGCTCGCACCCGTTGCACCGAAGGCCGGCTTGAGGGCCTCGAGGTCACCACCGCGCGCAGTGGTCGCGAGCGCAGTCACGTTGCCTTGCATGTCTTTCATCAAGCGCTGGAACTCGGCTTGCTGCTGCCACAACTCGGGCTTCGCCTTGCTGCTTGGGGTAATCGAGCCCGCCGGAAACAACTCCGGCACATAGTTGCCCATGGCAGCCGCGCGCTCCGCCGCGGCACGAAACGCATTGGCGTCGTAGGGTGCACGACCCGCTGCCATCGCGCCCATTAGACCCATTTGCGCACCGAGTACGGTGTATGCCGACTGGCGCAGCTTCACCTGTTGCGCAGCCCGCGCATCCTGCGCGCTGGCGCTCGGTAGCCAGGTCGTCACAGCGACCAGACTCGCGGCAAGGGCAACGAGAAGCGATTTACGGATCTGGAACATGAGCCACTCCTTGGGGTGATGCGACACGGAAGACGAAACCAAGCCGGATTGTATGCCGAAGGCGATAGCAGGTCGCAACCAAGCGCAGGCTCTGCTACGCTCCGCGGCCTTTTTGGCCCTGCGTGGGTCGTCCCGGAAGCTTTCATGGCCACCGCCTGCCCCATTCGCAATATCGCGATCATCGCTCACGTCGACCACGGCAAGACCACACTGGTCGATTGCCTGCTGAAGCAATCAGGCACCTTTGCCGCACACGAACGCGTCGGCGAGCGTGTGATGGATTCCAACGATCTCGAACGCGAGCGTGGCATCACCATTCTCGCCAAGAACTGCGCGATCGAATATCACGGTACGCGCATCAACATCGTCGACACGCCGGGCCACGCCGACTTCGGTGGTGAAGTCGAGCGCGTGCTGTCGATGGTCGATGCGGTGCTGCTGCTGGTTGATGCCGTTGAAGGGCCGATGCCGCAGACGCGCTTCGTCACCCGCAAAGCGCTCGCGCTCGGCCACAAGGCCATCGTCGTCATCAACAAAGTCGACCGGCCGGGCTCGCGCCCGAACTGGGTGATCGATCGCACGTTCGAACTGTTCGACAAACTCGGTGCGAGTGACGCGCAGCTCGATTTTCCAATCGTCTACGCCTCGGCGCTGCAAGGCTGGGCCACCACCGACCTCGCGCGCCCGGCGAGCGACATGACCGCTCTCTTTGACGCGGTTTTGGCGCACGCGCCAGCGCCGCCGACCGAAGTCGACGCGCCGCTGCAGCTGCAAATCTCGCAACTCGACTACAACCCCTATGTGGGTCGCATCGGCATTGGTCGGATTCGTCGCGGCACGCTGCTCGCCGGACGCAACGTCGCCGTACGCTGGGGTGATGAGGATCGCGGCACCGGCAAGATCGGCCAAATTTTGAGCTTCCGCGGGCTCGAGCGCTTTCCGGTGGAGAGCGCCTCGGCCGGTGACATCGTCGCCATCACCGGCATCGATGCAGTGAACATTGGCGTCACGCTCTGCGACCCCGAACAGGCCGACGCGCTGCCGCCCATCAAAGTTGACGAGCCCACGCTCTCGATGACCTTTCAGGTCAACACGTCGCCCCTCGCCGGTCGCGAAGGCAAGTTCGTCACCAGCCGACAGATTCGCGAGCGCCTGGCCCGTGAACTGCAGAGCAACGTGGCACTGCGGGTCGAAGATACGATCGACGCCGACGTGTTCCGCGTCTCAGGTCGCGGCGAACTGCACCTGACCATCCTCGTCGAGAACCTGCGGCGCGAGGGCTATGAGCTCGCCGTCGGCAAACCCCAGGTTTTGAAGCGCGTGGTCGATGGCGTGGTGCAGGAGCCTTTCGAAGCGCTCACCATCGACATCGACGAGGGCTACCAGGGTTCGGTCATGTCTGAGCTGGGTACGCGACGCGGCGAGTTGCTCGACATGACGGTCGAGGGCGACCCGACCGGTCGCGGCGGTGGCCGCGTGCGGCTCGAATATCGAATCCCGGCGCGTGGTCTGATCGGCTTTCAAGGCGAGTTCATGACCATGACCCGCGGTACCGGACTCATGAGCCATATCTTCGATGGCTATGACGTGGTCAAAGGCGAGATCCCCGAGCGCCACAACGGCGTGCTGATCAGCAATGAAAACGGCGAGGCCGTCGCTTATTCTTTGTTCACGCTGCAGGCGCGCGGCCGGCTGTTCGTGGAGCATGGCTCGAAGGTCTATGAGGGCATGATCATCGGCATCCACAGCCGCGACAACGATCTCGTCGTCAATCCGATCAAGGAAAAAAAGCTCACCAACATTCGCGCTGCCGGCAAGGACGACGCCTTGTTGCTGACCCCGCCCATCGCGCTCACGCTCGAATATGCAGTCGAGTTCATCAACGAAGACGAACTCGTCGAAGTGACGCCGCAATCGATCCGCCTGCGCAAGCGCTTCCTGAAAGAGCACGAGCGCAAGCGCGCCGCGCGTGACGCCGAGGTCGCCGTCGGCTGAAGCGGCTGATGCCCGCTCGCCGAGTCACCAGCGGCCTAGCTGCCGGCGACTATTTTTTGCGTGGCCCCGGAATGAACGCGTTGGTACGGCGAATGTAATCGGCGTACTCGGGACGGCGCTGACCGATATCGCGCTCGAGCAGCGTCACCCCGGACACCCGCAGCAGCAGCAGCGTCATGAGCACCGGGCCGAAAATGCTCCACCAAGCGCCGCCCGACAGGGCGATCAGGTAAAAAGCCCACCACTGCGCGCAGTCACCAAAGTAATTCGGGTGGCGAGTGTAGCGCCAAAAACCGCGATCCATGACTTTGCCGGCATTGGCAGGGTCGCGCCTGAAGCGGGCGAGCTGCCAGTCGCCACCGGCCTCGAAGGCAAAGCCTAGCAGCCACAGCGCAAGTCCGAGGTAGTCGAGTACACCGAGCAGCGCCTCGCTGCCGATGGCGCCATGCAGGGGTAGCGAAATCACCCAGGCCAAAACCGCCTGTAAGGCGAACACGCGATACAGGCTGCTGAACGCAAAACCCGGTTCATTGCGCTGGCGGATCGCCTGGTAGCGCCGATCCTCTTCATGGCCCCAATTGCGGGCCGTGATGTACACCGAGAGCCTGATCGCCCACAGGGCCACCAGCACAAAGAGCAGCCGGCCGCGCACCGTCTCCGCCGGGAACCCGGCATAGACCAGAATCGCCACCAAAAACATCAGCGACCAAAGAGTATCGACCACATCGACATTGCGCCGAGGCAAAGAAACCAGCCAGCCAAGGGCTGCCAGACCCAGCATCCAGGGCAGCGCCTGAAGGTATTCAAAAAATTGAAACATGCGGTAACTCCTGAGGTCGCAGTTTGAACCGCGACGAGGCCATGGACAACTCTCGCCCCTAGTCTATGATTATCCCCATGATTGCGCTGTTCGGTTCCATCGTCGTTCTGGTGACGGTAATCGTCGGCTTCCTGATGGCGGGTGGCAGCCTGTTGTAGCTGTGGCACGCCTCCGAATACGTCGTGATCCTCGGCGCTGCACTCGGCGCCTTCATCACCGGCAACTCCCTCAAGGTCGTCAAAGCTTCGTTTGCAGGGGCGATCAGCCTCATCAAGCCGCT
>VGUP01000011.1 GCA_016874175.1 Gammaproteobacteria bacterium
TTTCCGCTCGCGCTACTGGGTATCCCGACGAAGATCTTCATCGTGGTGGCGCTGATCGATCTGCTCTATCAGTATTGGGTACACACGCAACTCGTCGGTCGCTTGGGAATCTTCGAGCGTTTCATGGTCACGCCCTCGAACCATCGGGTGCATCATGGCCAGAACGACTACTGCATCGACAAGAACTACGGCGGCATCTTCAGTATCTGGGATCAACTCTTCGGCACTTACGCTGACGAGCGCTCCGATGAAAAAGTCATCTATGGCGTGCGTAAGCCGCTACGTAGTTGGGATCCCGTCTGGGCCAACATTCAGCATTACCTCGTGATCGCGCGATTCGTGGGCGCGGCTCGTTCATGGCGAGAGAAATTTGGGCACGTGTTTGGGCCACCTCGCGGGCCGCTGCACTTACAGGCCGTCGGTGAGCCGCCCTTCAGGGCGACGGAGTTCGTCCCGTTCGCAACGCCTTATTCGCCGACGATGAAGATCGTTGGTGCTATTTCTACAGTGATCGGCACCGTGATGCTGATGACGCTATACGTGCTGGAGCCGCAACTCTCCCTCGTGGAGAATATGGCGTACGCTGCTGCGATGCTGATCTTCTTCAGTTTCATCGGTCGCCTGTGGTTGCACCCGAAGATGATGGGAACGACTCGTTAATTCCCTTGCGATCACCGATACGATCCTTGGCCTCGTGACGCTCGTTATCGCTTCGCGGTCGGCGTCGCCGCCGCTGATGCGACTTTCGGCATGTTTGGTCTCCGCCGCTGCCTGGCTGGGCGTGCTTCGGTTTTCTGGGCTCTACGCCGACACTGCTCCGCATATGTTCGTCTCGATGGTGGCAGGGGTATCGGCGTTTCCGGCGCTCGCTGCAGCGGTCGTGATACCAAAAGCGTGTATCGTGACGGAAGAGCGCCTCGCGCTCGTCGTTGTGATCCTCGCCGCCGTTACCGGTGCTGCGATCATCATTGCAAGTGGTTCGCGGCTCTATCTCAACCTGACGTCGCTCAGCGCCATCCTGCTCATCGCGTTCGCCTCTTTCAGGACGCGCGACACGATCAGCGGCGTCTCTGCACTCGTCATGCTCGCAGGCTCGTTGTGCTTTGCGATGCAGTTCTCGCCGACCCTGATGCTTCAGCCCGCTGATGTTCTACATCTCGCTCTAGCAGCGGGGTGGTCGGGTGTCGCGGCGCGTTACCGATAGATTCATCGGCGGTATATCGTCGGCCGAGTGACCTGACCCGGTACTTTCCGCACAGGTTTATCATTGCATAAGAGAGGCAGGAGACGTGGACGATGGCGAAGCAGAGATATACGTCCGAGGAGATCATCCATAGTTTGCGGTCGATCGTACGTCCGTCAATTGTCGTTTAAATGACAGCGAGCTCTCGTTCAGTCCCTACATGACCGTACCAAAATAAAACTTTGACTATCGCCCCACTTACTTTATGGGTTGACTACGTTCTGTGTGTGAAAGTGTTTTCGCAGACGAAATCACCTTTCAAAAACACGATATTTACTTACACATTCGCTTACACACAGCTTAGTGACACGTGTAAGTTATTGAAGGCCAACAGGGATCACGAACTCCAGTCTTCTCATAATCCCTAGCACTGACGAAATATCCGAGCAGATCCATCAGCTTGGCGTCGGGATAGCCGATACACCCCGATTGCACACCCGATAAACTAAGAGGGGCTGTGCCTTCAGACCCTGGGCCGATTGCTGCAAGGCCGCAGATCGCTGGATGGTTTTCAGCGATCGCGATCAGCTGCGTGATGGCGTCATCAAAGAAAAAGTCGACTTGCTGACGGCTCGCTACACCCGCCGATTTGTCACCGATGAGCCCGAGCAGCAGATCCGCGAGATCGCCGCGCGTTGGGGGGGAGTACGACAACCATCTGCAGGTCCGCAGCAACCGGGAGCGGGGCGGTGCGCAGGGGCTCGAGTTGTCACTCGAGCGTCGCGAGATGAAAGTGGTACGGCTGGATGCACCACAGCTCGGAAAGACCGTGCTGTTCTTCGAAGAATACCGCGCTGCAAGTCCGGGCAAGGCCCATCGGCAGCGAGTGGTATCGCTCGAGTGGGATGCGAAACGCGGGCAGGTCCGCGCTCGTCAGCTTTTCTTCAGGGGCGCACGCTACGATCGTGAGGCTCTCGATCCGGCACGGGTCGCGAAGATGACCTGCGATGAGTTCAATCTCGCACGGCCCTTCTGCGATCTTTGGTTCACCTGGGAGCGTGAGTACGATCGCTACCGTGGCGCGATGCAGCCTCGAACTTGTGTTTCGGAACACGAGACTGACGGCATGGTTACTGCCGAATTCGAGATGCTACTCTATGGCTCAGAACTTTGGTATCGCGACCGCAGCATCAAGGTCGACGGCACCATCCGCGGCGAAATCGACGGCTTCAGCTGGCTGCTGTTCACGCGCCGTGGCACGCCGCACATCGCCAAGCAAGCAGGGGTTTGGCGCGGTACGTTTCGTCGGGTCGAGGCTGACGGGCGCTTGGCCGAGGAGTTTCCGGCTGAGATCATCATACGCGTGATCCCGGGCGACGGTCAGTTGCGATACCACCAAACCAATATTTATCGACCCGCCAACAAACCTGTCGAGACGCTCGAAAACTACGGCGAGGTACGTGACGGTAAGATTCATTTCGTTAATAGCAGACTCGATGCCTGGAAGATGGATGTCCCGGGCGACACCACGGGACGCAGCGCGGTGCTGCTCACGGACTATAAAGATAGTTCGGGCACGTACATGCACCAGATCGTCTCGCTCACTGACGATGGTCGCTTCCGTTCGCGTACCGCCCAGTATCTGGTCAAAGGAAAGATCGTGCGCCGCACGCTCATCGACGAAGAGAAAATCACCGACGATTGGCGGGCCTACGACGCGGCAACCGACCGTCTGGCATCTATGGGTATGCCGCTCTAACTACGCTACGCCTTCGAGACGCGGACGCTTCGCGGCTATTTCCCGGCAAGATGCCCTAGGACCCGTCGCGCGATCAGCTCGCTCACGCGGACGTTGGATTCTGCGGTGACACCCGCAATATGCGGGGTCAGCAGCAGGTTGGGGGTTTCTGCGAAGTGCGCTCCGCGTACGGCATCGAGGGGTTCGGTATCGAACACGTCGAGGGCGGCACCGCCGAGATGTCCGCTGCGCAACGACTCGACGACTGCATCTTCATCGAGTACGCCACCGCGGGCCGCGTTGATGATGATGCTGCCGCGACGCATCATCGCCAGTTGCTCGCGCCTGATCATGTTTTTGGTGGAGGGTAGCAGCGGCACATGCAAGCTCACGACGTCAGTCACTTGCAGCAATTCTTTGAGAGAGCAGGGTTTCGCAAGTTGCCAAGCCGCATGATCCGCTGGCAGAAGAGGATCGAAGGCCACGATCTGCATGCCGAGAGCCTGGGCACGCGTTGCGGTTTCGCGGGCGATATTACCGAGTCCGATGAGTCCGAGGGTCTTGCCCGAGATCTCGCGCCCGATCGTGGTCATGCGCGGCCACTTTCCGGCGGTGACTTCGAGCGTCGCCGTCCATGCGCGGCGCAACAACACGAGCGCCGCAGTGATCACGTATTCGGCGACTGATAAATCATTGGCGCCGGTTGCGGGGTGTACGGCAATGCCGCTCGCCTTGCAGGCCTCGACATCGATGTTGTCGAGCCCGACGCCGAGTCGACCGACGACTTCGAGCTTGCCTGCAGCCGCGAGCAGAGCGCCGCGAACCTGGGTGCGATTGCGCACGATCAAGGCGCGCGCATCGCCTAGCTGTGCAAGCAGGTCATTGGGACGATCGACGAGTTTGGGATCGTAAAGCACGTCACGACCCGCCAGTATTTCGCGGATGGCGGCTTCGTCCATGAATTCGGTAATGACGATCTCGGGCATCTTGTTTAGTTCCGGAGGTAGTTGCAGAGCGCGGTGATTTCGGTGTGCAGCGCGGCCGGAATACGTACGCCCTGCTCGCGAGCGGCAGAGCGCGCCGCAAGACGTCTGATGCCGGGTAGACGAACCTCCGGTTCGGCGGCCATGGCGTCGAGCAGCGCCGACATGCGCCCAGCGAAGCCTTGGCCCGATACCGGGCCTGGATCGATGGCAATGAAAAGATGCCCCATATTCGGCGGTGTCCCCTCGGCATCAAAGAAAGACGACGCCTCCCAGCCAAACGCCCCAGTGGTGAGTGCGGCTCCCAAGATTTCGACCATCAAGGCGAGGGCGCCACCTTTGGGGCCGCCGATCGGCGACAAAGTTCCGGCGAGCGCTGCGCTCGGGTCCGTGGTCGGCTGACCGGTGGCATCGACGGCCCAGCCTTCGGGAATAGCCATGCCGGCTTTTTGCGCAGCGACGATTTTGCCGCGCGCCGCGACTGAGAGCGCCAGATCGATGACCAGCGGATCGCGCGCACCGGGCAGCGGCGCTGCGAAAGCGAGTGGATTGGTGCCGAGCATGGCGCGTCGTCCACCATGAAACGCCATCGCTTTCGGCGTGTTGCCAAAGACGAGGGCGATCAGGCCTTGCAGCGCGAGTTTTTCCGCGTGGGCACCCACCTGACCAAAATGATGCGAGTGGTGGATTGCTGCGAGCGCGATGCCCTGCGATTTGGCAAGCGGCGCCAAGCTCGACAGCGCGAGGTCGATGGCCGGATAGGCAAAGCCGAGTCCGGCATCCACCCGCAGCACGCCCGGCGCAGGCTGCATCAGTTTGGGTACGGCCTCGCCATGCACCTTGCCCGAGCGTGCCTGCAAGGCATAGGCAGGCACGCGGCTTAAGCCGTGCGCCGCTTGACCGTCAGCCTCGGCAGCAATCAGAGCGCTCGCTGTCGCAAGCGCCGCAGCTGCCGAGGCGCGATTGGCACGCAGTGCCGCACTCGCAAGCGACTCGGCTTTCGCCAGAGTCAGGCAGATGGTTCCTTCCACGCGCGTGACTCAGGCGCTGCGATAGAGCTTGGTCATCACGAACTCGACGTGACCGAGCGCCTCCGCTGCGGTGAGCCGACCGTTGGCCGTCTGTGCGATGCAGTCGATCAGCCAATCGCCGGCTTGATCGATGGTCATCTCGCGGCGCACTACGCCCGACACATCGACATCGATGTGCTCGGGCATCAGACGCACGGTACGCGGATTTCCGGTGACTTTGATGACCGGCATGATTGGATTACCGATCACGTTGCCCTGACCGGTCGGAAAGATGTGGATCACGTAGCCCGCCGCCGCCTGCAGCGTGCAGCACTCGGCCGCTGCAGAAGAGGTGTCCATGAAATAAAGACCAGGTCCGCGCGCGGGCGCTTCGGCGGGTTCGAGCACGTCAATGAATTTGACCTTCTTGCCGATCTTTTCGAGGTTGCCTAGAGCCTTTTCTTCGATGGTGGTGAGACCGCCGGCGATATTGCCCTTGGTGGGTTGGCTCTCGGAGAGGTCGGAGGTTTTGTGTGCCTCGATGACTTCATCCTGATAGGCCTGCCAAGTCTTCATGAACTTGTCGTGAATCTCCGGCGACACCGCGCGCGCCGCCGCGAGGTGCTCGGCGCCGGTGAGTTCGGAAGTTTCGCCGAAGCAGCCATAGAGGCCTGCAGGCACCAACTTGTCGTACATGTTGCCGACGGTGGGGCATGAGGCGAGGCCAGTGGTGGTATCGCTCTCGCCGCATTTGGCAGCCACCCACAACTCGGCGATGTCGCACTCGACACGCACTTGGGCTGAAGTCATATGCACGAATTCTTTGGCCTTGCGCGATGCGGCGGCAACCGTTGCGATGTCGCCATTGCCTTCGATCCAGAAGCCGGCGACGGGCTTGCCGGTCTTGGCAATGCCGTCGACGATGCGCTGCGTCCAGCCGGGCTCGATGCCGATCACGATGCAGGCGGCAACGTTCGGGTTCGCACCCGTACCGATCATGGTGCGGAAATGCAGGTCGAGGTCCGCACCAAACTGCAAACGTCCGTAGGCATGGGGCAGGGCGATGGTGCCCTTGATGTTGTTGGCGACGGCTTCGCAGGCCGCGTTCGAGATGTCATCGACCGGCAGGATGGCGACGTAGTTGCGCACACCAACGCGGCCGTTCTCTCGGCGATAGCCCCAGATTTTGCGATCATTTTGAGTCATCGTCGGTTCCTACCAGCGCTTGGTCTTGAGATTGTGGACATGCACGTGTTCGCCGCGCGCAACGCGCGCGACGATCTTGCCGATGTCCTGTCCGTATTTGGTGACGGTGTCGCCGACCTTGAGATCGGCGAGGGCCACTTTGTGACCGATTGGTACGTCGTGACGCACCGTCAGTCGGAAATCGGAATTATCTTCGGTAACGACGCACAGCATGTCGGTGCCGGCCTTGAGATTCTCGACCACGACGACGCCGACATTGTCCTTGCGATCGTGCACGAGCAATTGGGGAACGCTCACTCCTCGGACTCCTTAGGGGTTCGCTTGCGGACTGCAAGTCTTATATAAGATACTAAACACATGACACCTATGGCTGCAAGCGGCGCGCTACCATCGGCTCTGGCCAGCAATTCTCCACCAAAAATGGATAGCGCCCCGCAATATCGCCCGCTTTACAGCCAAGTCTACGAGGCACTCATCAAGCGCATTGCCAACGGCGAATGGAAAGCCGGGCAGTCGCTGCCTAGCGAGCAGGCACTGGCCGCACAGCTCGGCGTAAGCCAAGGCACCGTGCGCAAAGCGCTCGATGCGCTCGCCCTCGACAAGGTCATCGATCGCCGTCAGGGCAAAGGCACCTTCGTTGCGGAACTCACGCAGGAGCGTTCGCTATTCCGTTTCTTCAGGCTGACGCGTGCCGATGATCAGCGCGCCGTGCCCACAAGTGGCGATGAGTCGATACGGCGCCGCAAAATTCGCGCCCCCGAGGCGCGCGCCTTGGCATTGCCCGATACCGCCGAGGTGTTCGAGATCGTGCGTACGCGGTTCGTCGACGAACAGCCGATCGCCGTCGAGCGCATCGTCTTGCCGGAAGCGCTTTACCCACAACTCGATGCGCACTCACTGCTGCCCAATGCGCTCTATGCGCTCTATCAGCGCGAGTACGGCATCAATATTGTTTCGATCCACGAAAAACTGCGTGCTGACGTCGCGCGTCGCGACGACGAACGGCGACTCGGTGTGTCGCAGGGTACGCCCTTGTTGCAGGTGGAGCGGGTGGCGTACTCCGTCGATGGCAAGCGTGTGGAGTGGCGTCTCAGCCGTTGCGACACGAGCACTCTCGTTTACGACATCACCCTGACATGAAGCGAGTGCTGTGCGTCGGTCATGCCGTGCAGGACTTCATCTTCCGCACGCCGCAGTTACCGCATGGCGCCGAGAAGCATCGCGCCATCGGCTACTCGGAGGCAGGAGGTGGTCCCGCCGCGACGGCTGCCGTTGCCGTCGTGCGTTTGGGTGGCGCGGCTAGTTTGGTGGCGCGCGTGGGTGATGATTCGGTGGCGAGCACCATCCGCGTCGAGCTTGAACGCTATGGCGTCGATTGCCGGCACTTGCGGCGATTCGCGGGACATCAATCTTCGGTCTCGGCAGTTTTTGTTGACGATGCGGGCGAGCGGCTCATCGTCAACCACACGGATCCTGCCTTGCCCGCCGATCCGGCGTGGCTTGATGAAGTATCGCTCGATGAGGTAGCAGCGGTGCTCACCGACACGCGCTGGCCTCTCGGGGCCGAACTGATGTTGCGGCGTGCGACGGCTGCAGGCCTGCCGGCGGTGCTCGATGCCGATGTGCCTGTGCCCAAACAGGGATCCTTGCTCGATGCCGCCACACACATCGCTTTTTCTTTGGCCGGTCTGCGTGATTTTTCGGCCTGCAGCGATGACGCTGCAGCGGTCAGTGAAGCCTTGCGCACGATCGCCGAGAGTCGAGCGCGTTGGTGCTGCGTCACGCAGGGCGGCGGCGGCGTGCTGATCGCCGATGGTCGCGAGCCCGGTCGTGCCCCCGTTATGCAGCATGTGCCGGCGTTCCGCGTAACGGCGGTAGACACATTGGGTGCGGGCGATGTGTGGCATGGCGCTTTTGCGCTCGCACTGGCCGAGGGTGAGCGTGAAGCAACGGCTGTGCGCGCGGCGTCTGCAGCCGCCGCAATCAAGGTCACGCGCGCGGGCGGCCAAGCAGGCGCGCCCACGCGCCACGAAAGAGATGCATTACTGGAGAGATCATGAAATTTTCGGCAGGAAAATTTTGGGGCATGCGCCGCATGGCCGATCCGTCCGGCCGCTTCAAGATGACGGCAGTCGATCAGCGGCCGCCCATCAAAAATCCGATCAAGGCCAAGCGTGGTACCAGCGAAGCGCCTTGGGAGGATGTGGCGTCATTCAAAGAGATGCTGATCGAAGAGCTGCAGGGCGAGTCCTCGGCAATGCTGCTAGATCCGCACTATGCCTATCCGCGCGGCGTCACCAAATTGCAGGCATCGCGAGGTTTGATCGTCACGCTCGAAGATTCCCTTTTCCGCGAGACGCCCGCTGGGCGATTTTCATCGGCGATCGATGACTGGTCGGTAGAGAAGATCAAGCGTATTGGTGGTGATGCGGTGAAGGTGCTTACTTGGTATCGCCCCGATGCCGACCCCGCCGTGTGTCAGGCACAGCAAGATTTCACGCAGCGTATCGGCGAAGCCTGCGCACGCTACGACATCCCATTCGTCTTCGAACTTCTGGTTTATCCGCTCGCCGCCGATCAGGAGCAGACGCGCGATTACGTCGAGATGAAGAGTAAGCATCCGCAGTTGGTGTTGGACAGCGTACGCACGTTTGCCGAGCCGAAATTCGGTGTCGATCTCTTCAAGCTCGAGAGTCCGCTCGCCGCGGCCGATGTGCCCGGTGTGGGCGCGCCCGGTTGGGAAGAGGCGCAGCGCTGGTTCGACGCTTTGGGTGCAGCCGCAGGCAGGCCGTGGGTGATGTTGTCGGCGGGTGCCGGCATGGATGAGTTCCATCGTATTCTCACTCATGCCTATCGCGCAGGAGCTTCGGGGTATCTCGCTGGCAGAGCGATTTGGTCCAAGGCCTTCGCACATTTTCCCGATTGGGAGGCGATCCGCGGTGGTCTGCGCGGCGAGGCCTGCGATTACATGCGTGCACTCAACGCGCTGACTGATTCGTCAGCCTCATCATGGTCCGCGCACTCGTGCTACGGCCCGGCTGGCGCCAGGGTTGAACCGGCGGATGCAAGCTTCCGTCATGTTTATCAAGGATTCGGAGACTGAATATGTTGACCTACGGCGTTGCGGCGCTGGCGCGCCCTACTTTTGATGTTCCGTTTGCAGAAGACATGAAAAATCGTGCATTCGCCGCGCTCGAGGCTGCGGGTATTCGTACCGTGGGCCCACGTACGCTGCTTTTTGATCGCGATGCGGCCGAACGCGCGATAGCCGAGATCAACGCCGCAGGGCCCATCGATCTGCTGCTGATTTTGCAGGTAACGTTCACCGATGCGACCATGACGGTGAAGCTCGCGCGTGAGGCGCGTACACCGCTCGCGATCTGGGCGGTGCCCGAGCCGCGTATCGGTGGGCGTTTGCGCCTCAACGCCTACTGCGGGCTCAACCTCGCAGCACACGCCCTCGGCCGAGCGGGGGTAGCGCACGGTTCGCTCTATGCCGATCCGTCTGCGCCGCAGCTTGCGGATTCTCTGCGCGCCTTGGCGCGATCCTATTCGTTGCCTGCATCGTCGCTGCAGGAATCAGCATCAGCCTTGGCAGATTTCGATATCGATCGCCGCCGCAGTGCGGAGCAGGCTGCGGAGCGCGTGCTCGGTGGTCTCGCCGATTCGCGTATCACGGTGGTCGGCAAGCATCCAGATGGTTTTGATACCTGCGAATTCGATCCCGAGCTTCTCGCCCGACTAGCGCGTATCAAGGTGGACCATGTGACGCTGAACGAGCTCTTCGATCGTGCGCGGGCGACCGATGCGGGTCGAGTCGCGGCGGTCAAAGATCGCACCGAGGCGCAAGTTGCGGGTCTCGGCGAAGTCGATCCCGAACAGCTCGATCGATCTTTCCGTGTGTTTTGTGCGCTCGAAGATGTTCATCGCGATACCGGCGCTCGCGGGCTGGCGGTGCGCTGCTGGCCAGAGATGTTCACCGAATATGGTTGTGCAGCCTGTGGGCCGATGGCGATGATGAACCAAAAGAAAGTGCCGTCGGCTTGCGAGGCCGACGTGAATGGTTCGGTCACGCAACTCATGTTGCAGGAACTTGCCGGCGAGCCCGCATGGATGGCGGACCTCGTCGACATCACGGCCGCCGACGATACGGCGGTGCTTTGGCATTGTGGACTCGCACCGCTATCGATGTGTGATCCCGAGTTCAAACCTGAGGCCACCATCCACACCAATCGTCGGATGCCGCTGCTTCATCAGTTTCCGATCAAGCCGGGTCGTATCACCCTTGCACGTCTGTCACGCTCGCGCAACGAGCTCAAGCTGGTGATCGCAGGCGCGGAAGTGGTACGCGCACCGATGGCGTTCACCGGTTGCTCGGGTACGGTGCGCTTCGATCGTTCGGCAGCCGAGGTGAGCGCGCGCATTCTCGATGAGGCTTTGGAGCATCATTTTGCGCTGGCCTATGGTGATTATCGCGATGCGCTGCGCGCGCTGGCCGCACGCTGGAACGTGCCGGTGCTCGAACTCGCATGAGCTCGGCACTCGATCCATACGTTCCCAATTGGGGGCGCATGGCCGCAGCGCAAGTCGCTGGCGAACTCGTTTTGCAAGACAACGTGCTGCACCTGCCGACCTCGCTCGGCAGTTTGCGACTGTCATTGCACGAGTTCGGTTTGCGCTTGCGCAGTGGCGGCGATGTTCGCGACTACGGAATTCTTTGTGGAGATCTTGAGCCGCTGCCGCTCACGCTGGACTTTCTCGGCAGCGGCGACCAATCCCAATCGAGACTGCACGCGCGAACGGCGACGGGTGAAGAGCTGCTCGTCAGCATCGGCCATGCGCCGTTCAGTTTCGCGCTGTACCGTAATGGTCGTTGCGTGCAGGAGTCTCCGCGCGATGGGCACTTCGTGCGGCATTTTCGTTTGCCGCCGCTCGCGCGTCACGATGATCGCTGGCTGTTGACGCTGGAGCTCGGTCCGTCGACGCCGGTGTATGGTCTCGGCGAAAAATCGGGCCGCCTCGACAAGCGTGGCCAATTGCTGCGGTCCTACAATCGGGACGCACTCGGTCTCAATGCCGAGTCGAGCTACAAAAACATTCCCTACGCCTGGAGCCCAGATGGTTGGGGCGCTTTTGTCCACACCCCCGCGCCGGTGACGCATGGGGTGGGCTATGGTCCGTGGTCGCAGCGAGCCTATGTACTCGTCATCGAAGATCCCGAGCTCGACGTATTTCTTTTGACGGCTGCAGACGGTGCTGCACAACTCGCGCAATACACGACACTTACCGGACGGGCGCCGGTACCTCCCGCATGGAGTCTGGGCGTCATTCTGTCGAAGGCCTACTACAAAGATTCTGCGGAGATTCTCGCGGTGGCTCGCGAAGTATGCGAGCGCGGCATGCCTTGCGAGGTCATCACCTTTGACGGCCGCGCCTGGCAGGACACTGACACGCGCTTTGCCTTCGAGTGGTGCCCCAAGCGCTATCCCGATCCGCGCCCCACCGTGGAGGCCCTGCGGGCGATGGGGTTGCGGATTTGCGTATGGGAGTACCCGCTGATCTCGGTGAAGAACCCCTTGTTCGCGGAGCTCGCGAGCAAGGGTTGGTTGCTGCGGGACGCACGCACCGGTGAGGCGTATCGCTATGCCTGGGATCCGGAACCCTTCGGCGCCGTGCTCACCCAGTTGCCCGAGTCGGGCCTGCTCGATTTCACTCATCCCGAAGCCTATGCGTGGTGGCGCGATCAGCACCGTGCGCTCTTCGAGCTTGGCGTCGACATGATCAAAGCCGACTTCGGTGAACAGATCGAAGAGCACATGTTGGCGAGCGACGGCTCGCGGGGCGATGCGCTGCACAATATCTATGCGCTGCTCTACAACCGCTGCGTCTACGAGGCTGCTCAAAGATTTGCACGTGATGGGGCATTTTTGTTCAGTCGGGCGGGTTGGTCGGGCTCGCAGCGCTATCCGTCGCAGTGGGGCGGCGATCCACAGGCCGACTGGGGCGGTTTGGCAGGCAATCTGCGCAGTGGGCTCTCTTGGGGGCTGACGGGCGCGCCGTTTTATGCGACTGATGTCGGCGGCTTCTACGGTGATCAGCGCGATCCAGTGCTTTATGTGCGCTGGCTGCAGGCGGCTATTTTTTCAGCGCATTTGCGGCTGCACGGCATTGGCCCGCGCGAACCTTGGAGTTACGGTCCCGAGGCTGAGCGGCTGGCGATGCAGGCCTTGGCGTTACGTGAGCGTCTTCGACCCTACCTGCAGGGCGTCGTCGAAGAATCGAGTCGCAACGGTCTGCCGGTGCAGCGCCCGATGGTACTGGCCTGCCCCGAGGATCGCTCAGCCTGGGCCTTCGAGGATCAGTTTTTCTTTGGCGAGCGGCTGCTGGTCGCCCCCTGCCTCGAGCCCTCGGGCCAAGTCACGGTCTATTTGCCGGCGGGCGAGTGGGTCTGGCTCGATAACGGCCAGCGAATCGAGGGTGGGCGCAGTCATACGCTCACCCTGCCGCTCGACCGGATCGCCGTGTTCACGCGTTCGGGCAACGGTATCCCGGGGTTCTGAGGCCGCTGGCTGTTGCGCCGGCGCGTCAGTCTTTTAAGGTTGTATATAAGAGTTGTAAGACATATTTAGGTTTGTTAGCGTCATCTCACTGACCGAATAAAAGGGGACTGAAAGATGTCGATGAGCAAGAAAATCGTCGCAAGTGCCGTGGCTGCCGCCTGTGTCGCCATGGTCCCGCAGGCCGTCGTCGCACAAGACTCGGGCGAGGGCCGCCTCGATGAAATCGTCGTGACCGCGCAGAAGCGCGAACAGCGATTGCAGGATGTGCCTATTGCCGTTTCCGTGGTCAGCGGCGCACTCGCCGAGGCCTCGGGCAGCTTCAATATCGAAGCGCTGAAGACGCTCGTGCCCTCGCTGAACATCCGCAAGACCAATACCTCGCTCAACCAATCCTTGTTCTTGCGCGGCGTGGGCACCATCAACTTCGCGATCGCCGCTCAGCCGAGCGTGGCTACGGTGCTTGATGGTGTGGTGTTGTCGTCAGCGGGTGAAGCCTTCGGCGATCTCTACGACATCGAGCGCATCGAAGTGTTGCGTGGCCCCCAGGGCACGCTGTTCGGCAAGAATGCTTCCGCCGGCGTGGTCAACATTGTGTCCAAGCGCCCCGGCGATACCACGGGCGGCTACATCGATGTCGGCTGGTACGAAGACAACGAGTTGCGCGTGAAGGGCGCGATCGACATGCCGATCTCTGACACGGTCCGTTCGCGCACCACCGTGACCTACGGCAAATTCGACGGCTATATCAGCAATATCTCGACCACTGCCGCGGGTGGCGACCTGAACGGCTATGACCGCAAGGGTATCCGCACGGTGTGGGAAATCGGCAGTGAAGGAAATCTTTGGACCTTCAGTGGCGACTATCGCAAGTCGGACGACAACTGCTGCGTCGAGATCATCGGCAATGCGCCGACTGGCGCAAACGCCGCAGCCTACACCTCGCTCTATAGCGGTATCGTGCTGCAGGGTGACAAGACGCGGCAGGTCAAGCAGGACCTGCAGATGCGCTCGACCGAAGAGGCCTGGGGTCTCTCGTTGCAGGGAGATATCGATACCGCCTTGGGATCTTTGACCAGCATCACGGCGTATCGCACCTGGGATGCGACCGAATATCGCGAAGGCGACTGGATCGATCAGGCGGCGCCCTATGTCGGTAATGCCTTCGCGCAGCTGCATGACTTCGGGCCGCAGACCACCAAGACTTTCTCGCAGGAGCTCCGTCTTGCCTCGAGTGGCGATGGCGCATTCAATTATGTTGCGGGTGTTTATTACTCCAACACCGAGTCAGAGCGTTTCTTCCAGCGCAACATCTTCAACTGCACTGCGAGCACGTTGGCGATCGACGCCACCGGACAGCGCCCGTGCCGCGCGGGCTCATCGACCTACGTCAGCACCTTCTCGAACGCGACCTTCGGTGCAGACTTCAAAAATACTGCGGTCTTTGCCGACGGTACCTGGAACGTCACCGACAGTCTGCGTTTGATCGGCGGTGCGCGCTGGACGCAGGACAAGCTGAGCTACTTCCACAACCGCGTACCCACACCGTTCGCGGGCCAGCCCGGCATTCGTACCGACCTCTCGGGCTTCAAGGGCAGCAACGACTCCGACAATGTGTCGGGTCGCGCGGGGCTGCAGTACGACCTCAATGACGACGTGATGGTCTATGCCTCTTATGCGCGTGGCTACAAGGGTCCGGCGTACAACGTGTTTTTCAACATGACCGTGAACAACACGCCAGTCATCGAGGCCGAGACGGCGGATTCGTACGAGCTGGGTCTGAAGAGCACGCTGCTCGATGGTCGTATGCTCGTCAACGCCGCGGTATTCGACGCCAAGTACGACGACTTCCAAGCCAACAATTTCCTGTTTCTCAACGGCACGCTGATCACCACACTCACCAACGCGGGTAAGGTCTCATCGAAGGGCTTCGAGCTCGACGTTCAGGCGCGTCCCAACGACATGCTGACGTTTGGTGCAGGCGTTGCCTACACGGACGCAAAGGTCGACAACTTCTTCACGCCGCCCGGTCAGAACTCGACCGTTCGCGCGGGGACTTCGCTGCCGCTTGCGCCGGAGTGGAAGGCTTCGCTCAATGGCGATCTGAATATTCCGATGGGCTCGTACACGGTGGTGCCGAGCATGGTGATGTCGTACCAAGGTACGAGCTTCGCCGATCTCAACGAGCCGGCGGCACTGCGCATCCCTGGTTACACCACGGTCGATCTCACGATCGCTGTGCGTGACGAGAGCGATCGCTTCCGTATTGCGCTAGTCGGGCGCAATCTTGCAGACAAGTCGTTCACGGTTCTCAAGACCGGTGGTGGCCCCGGTGGTGCGCCGCGTCTGCAGATCCCGCGCGATGCCGAGCGCTACTTCGGAATTCAGGCGCGCTTCAATTTCGGAGCAAAGTAAACTCGGCGCGTGATCGACGCCCTCTCCGCCGCGCTGCGCGGCTTGGCCAAAGTGAATGCCCCCATCGCAAGATGGGGGCTTTCCTTTTCTGCGATCCTGCTCGCTTTGATGCTGACGGTCGCGCTCGCGCAAATTCTCTCGCGCGTGCTCTTCAACCATACGCTCGATTGGGCTGAAGAGGCGGTGCGCATGGCGCTGGTGTGGTCGGCGCTGCTCGCTGCACCGATCGGTTATCGCGCGGCGGGTCATGTGGCGATCACCGCCTTCATCGAGGGTCTTTCGATGCGTACGCTCTGCGTCACGGGCGTCATCGTCAATTCATTGGTTGCCTGGATCTGCAGCGTATTCCTGCTCGAGAGCTTCGATTTCGTTGCGCGGGGCAGCACGATCGTGTCGACCGGACTCGGTATCCAAATGGCGTTCGTTTATTTGATTGTGCCGGTGGCGCTACTCGCTTTGCTGCTGGTGGCGAGCGAGGCGATCCTTCGCCTGCTGCGCGCGCTGTGCGCTGACGACCCGGAGCTGCTGTTGGTGGGCGTCGTCCCTGTTTTGCAGCGCGACGACCAAACCTGAGTCAGGAAAGCCCAGCATGTCGATCGCATTTTTCTGGATTCTGGTTTTGCTGATGACTTTTGGTACACCGGTGGTCTTCGCTTTGCTGCTGGGGCCGGGTCTAAGCCTTTTGTTCGATGGCGAAATGCGCTACGTCCCCGCGCTGCTTGCCCGTTTCTATAACGGCATCGACAGCTTTCCGCTGCTCGCCGTGCCGTTTTTCATTCTGGCCGGCGAAATCATGAACGCCGGTGGCATCACGACCTTGATCGTGCGCTTTGCGCAATCTTTGGTTGGCCACGTCCGCGGTGGGCTCGCGCAAGTGAATGTGCTGTCATCGATGATCTTTGCCGGGATCTCGGGCTCTGCCGTCGCCGATGCCTCAGCGATCGGCAAGATGCTGATTCCCGCGATGGAGCGCGAAGGTTATCCGCGCCCATTTGCCTCGGCTGTGACTGCGGCAGCTGCGGTGATTGGTCCGGTGATTCCGCCGTCGGGAATCATGGTGCTCTACGGCTTCGTGATGAACGTCTCGGTGGGCGCGCTGTTTGCAGCGGGGGTGGTGCCTGGGGTGATCATTGGTCTTGGGTTGATGGGTACGATCCGCTTGCTCGCCAAGCGCTATAACCTGCCGGCGGCGAAACCGCGTGCGACCTGGGGTGAGCGCGCGACGGCATTTCGTAGCGCATGGCTTGCGATGATGCTGCCGGTGATTTTGCTCGGCGGCATGCTGAGCGGCGTGTTCACGGCTACGGAGGCGGCCTGCATGGCGGTGGCCTATGCGCTCTTCGTCACCATCTTCGTGACCCGCAACGTACGCCGGCCCGAGCTCGTTGCCATCTTCAAAAATACTGCACTGCAGTCCGGCGTGATCCTGTTGCTCGTGGGGGCGGCAGTCACCCTCGGTTGGTTGGTCTCGGTGTCGGGGCTCGCGAAGGGGATTGCCGATGCCATGCTGCTGCTCACCGATGATGTGTCGACCTTGCTCTTTCTGGTGAACGTGCTGCTGCTCATCGTCGGCATGTTTCTCGATGCCGGTCCGGCGATCCTGATTCTTGGGCCTGTGTTATCGCCGGTATTCATCGGGCTCGGTGTCGATCCGGTACATTTTGCGATCATCACCTGCGTGAATCTGACCATCGGGCTTGCCACGCCGCCGATGGGCTTGCTGCTTTTCGTCACCGCTTCGGTGGCCCGCGAAAAAGTTGAGAACATCGTGCGCGCACTGCTGCCGTTTTTGACGGTCGAGATTCTGGTGATTTTTGTCATCACGTATTTTCCGTCGCTGGTGCTCACCTTGCCGCGTGCCTTGGGTTTGATGTGAGTCTTCGGCGATGAGCGCCCGACTTCGAAATACGCTGCTGGTGCTGATCACGATCATCTGCATCATCGGCATTTTTTCGTCGCGTGCTGAACAAGCAGAGTTCACCATTCGCGTGGCCTTTCTAGCCTCGCAAGACGACGAGGATTACATCGGTGCCGTAGCTTTCCGCGACTCGCTCCGCCGGCAGCTTGGCAAGCGTGTCGAGGTGCAGATCTATCCGTCCGGCCAGTTCTGCGGCAACGAGCGCGAGTGCATCGAGGCGCTGCAGAGTGGCATCCTCGAAGTACATCAAACGACGATCGGTGGTCTCGCGGGTCTCTACGGACCCGCACAAGTGCTCGATCTCCCGTATCTGTTTGCCGACGACGCCGTCGCTGAATGCGTGATGGATGGCAGTGTGCCGCAGGTGATGGGTGAGGCGATCCTGCAAGCGGGCTTGGGCTTGCGCCTGATGGCGGTCGGCAATACGGGTGGCTGGCGCAGTTTTGCCATGGTCGATCGACGCATCAAAAATGTGGCTGATCTTGCAGGACTGCGGGTCCGTACGTTGCCCTCGGCACTGGAACAGGAAATGGTCCGCGAGCTCGGGGCAAGTCCGATGGCGCTGCCGTTTTCCGAGATCTATACAGCGCTGGGTGCCGGCATGCTCACGGGTACCAAGAACAGTATTCAGGATGTGATGGGCATGAAGTTCGACGACCACATCCGTCACATGTTCGTCGATCGGCATAGTTACATGGCGGCGATCTGGTGGTATTCGGCCAAAGGCTGGGAGCGACTGCCTGCCGATGTACAGGACGCGGTCAAGATCGCCTTTCGTGAGCTTGCTGCGGCGACGCGACGCGCTGCCAAAGAAAGAGAAACACCAGCCATCGAGCGTTTTTTGGCGGGCGGGGGAACGGTCGACTACGTGACGAGCGAGCAGCGCGCGGAATTTCGCGCGGCGACTCGACCGCTACGCAAGTGGTATCAAGACAAATATGGCGGCGACTGGCTACCGCGGGTCGATGCGGCCATCGCCGAGTGTGAGCGAGGAGGTTCGAAGTGAAGGTTTTGTTCGTGGATGCCGGAAATTATTGTCGCTCGCCGGCTGCCGAGATCGTGGCACGCACGCTTGCTGCAAGCGAGGGCGCTTCGGAGTGGCAGTTCGGCTCGGCGGGGCTCAAAGATAAGCACGTCGGTGACACCGCCGACCCGCGCTCGATCGCCGCATGCGCCGAGTGTGGCTATGATCTTTCGGCGTTTCGCTGTCGGCAGATCGGTGACGCAGACTTTCAAATCTTTGACCTGATTCTCGCCATGGATCGTGACAACCTGGCGCAGCTCGAGACGCGTCGTCCGGCGGGCGCCGGTGTGCCCATCAGGCTGTTCCTCGGCGATCGTGAGGTGCCCGATCCTTATTACGGTGAGGCAGACGGTTTCGCGAGCATGATGTCGCAGATCGAGCAAGGCGTACGGCGCTTGCTCGCAGGCTGAGGCGCTATAGGCTCAGGCGCTATAAGCCGAGGCGCTATGAACTCAGGCGCTACTTGCGCACCAGCTCGATGACTTCGGACGCGCTCAGGGTACTTGCGCGATCACGAATTGCGGGCAGGTACTGCTGCTGCATCGACTTCGCCGATCCCAGTGTTTCCTGGAAGGTTCTGCGCAGCAGTTCGGTGCTCATCACCCGACCACCCGCGTAGTAGCGCTTGGCCACTTGCCCGAGTGCGTAGGTCGTTGCAAACGAGAACGCCATGCCGGTCGCGGCGCCTGAGAGACCACCCAGCAGACGCCCTGCCGCGGCGCCGACGAGTCCGCCGACGAGTTTACGGCCGATTTGCTCGACATATTGTGAGGTCAGACCGACACCGATGGTGGCGATGAATTCTTTGATATGACCCTGGTCCATTTCGATACCGTGGGCTTTGCCGATCTTGTACACCATGCGCACCTGCAAGGGGATGATTGCCATCGACGCCCAGGACTGCGGCAGCAGTTCGAGTGCACCGTTCAGGATGGAGTAGTTGAGAATGCTTTTATCGAGTTCGGCCTCGCGGACCGTAGGTGTGACCGACGCGGGAGCAGCAGCAACCGCCGCGGCGCCACCTGCGGTAGCAGCAGCGGCAGCGATCGAGTCCACCTCTGCAGCACTGCGCATGGCCGGGTCATCGGCCGCGAGCCCTAGCACGTTACGTACCGAGGCGAGGAACTCGCGCTCTGCGGGGCTCTGCACGCCATCGGCATCGCAGACGCAAACGGCCATTTCGTAGGCGAGCTGACGGTGCTCGAGCGCCTTCAGGCTGCTGATCGCTTGTTGGAGCGGAACGCGTCTCAGCAAGACGTCTTGGTATACGCCGGCGAGCGCGGCGCCACCCGCTTGACCGACGAGGGACTCGGCAACGTCACGGATGGCGTTGCGCTCGCTTTCTGACTTCTGCCCGTCCACGAGGGCGGCGTGGATCATCACATTGAGAATGGCGCGCTGCGTTGAAGAGTCCATGGTCGTCTCCCGGGGGTGATGGCGGGGTTTTGGCGCTTCGGACTGGACCTCGTCGTGGCTGCAAAGTTCCGTGATGACTGTGCGAACCCAGTGATTCGCGTTACCTTTGGTTATCTGATCGTAGAGTCACTCGGGGAGGGGGTCATGGCCAAGTCATCCACCAACGAATTAAGTCGCTCATTGCGACCGCGGCATATGTTCATGATCACGATCGGCGGCATCATCGGCGCCGGGCTGTTCGTGGGCAGCAGCGCGGCGATTGCCGCGGCGGGCCCCGCCATCGTCTTGACCTATATTTTGACGGGTACGCTGCTGCTGTTCGTCATGCGCATGCTCGGCGAGATGGCGGTCGCCAATCCCGGCACGAAATCGTTCACCGAGTTCGTGCGGCTGGGGCTGGGTAACTGGGCCGGATTCTCGGTCGGCTGGCTATATTGGTTTTTTTGGGTGGTGGTGATCCCGATCGAGGTGATTGCCGCCGTGAATATTTTGCAGGAACTCGGCTTCACCATGCCCGGTTGGCAGATGGGCACGCTGCTGATGGTGGCGATGACGCTGGTGAATCTGACCTCGGCACGCTCCTTCGGTGAATTCGAGTTCTGGTTTTCTTCGATCAAGGTAGGCGCCATCGTCGCTTTCATTTTGGTGGCCGCAGCGTATGTCGGCAGCTTTCATGGCGAGGGCTCACAGGGGCTCGCCAACCTGACCGCGCATGGTGGCTTTGCACCGAATGGCGCGCTGGTGATCGTGGCGGCCGTCACGACGGTGATTTTTTCGATGATGGGCACGGAGATCGTCACTATCGCGGCGGCAGAATCGACTGAGCCCGCAAAGTCGGTGGCGCGGATGACTTCCTCGATCGTTGGCCGCATTCTGCTTTTTTACGTGGGTTCGTTGATTATGATCGTTGCGATCGTGCCGTGGAACACGATCGTTCCTGGGCAGTCGCCGTTCACGGCCGCGCTCGATGCGATGGGTGTTCCGCTTGCAACCACCATCATGAATTTCGTGATTCTCACGGCGGTGCTGTCCTGCCTCAATTCTTGCTACTACATTTGTTCGCGAGTGCTGTTCGTACTCGCCGAGAAAGGCGATGCACCGAATTGGTTGATCAAACTCAATCCGCGTCGAGTGCCCTCACGCTCGGTCATTCTGGGTAGTGTCGCCGGACTTTTCGGAGTAGTGGCGCAGACGATCTCGCCGAATGGCGTCTTTGCATTTTTGGTGAATGCCTCGGGAGCACTCATCCTTTTGATCTACCTTACTATGGCGGTTGCGCAGATCAGACTCCGTCAACAGGCGTTACGCGAAAATCGCGACACACCCTTGAAGATGTGGTTCTTCCCCTGGCTCAGCTATCTCACGGCTGCAGCGATTACTGGAGTACTGTTGGCTATGGCGCTGACGCCGAGTTTGCAGTCGCAGTTCTGGAGCAGCATGATGTCGGTGGCGGTGGCGCTCGCGATCTATGCATGGATTGCAGCACGGCGAGCCCGTAGTTCAGCACAGCAACCGGCCTGATTAACGGATAAAACCTCATGCGACACACGCGACGAGGAGTCATCGGACTCTCAGCTGCAGGCTTGCTTGCCACGTCCGCTTACGCGGCTGTGAAATCGACGAGTCGTCCGCGACAGCCGATCGATCTTTCATCTCCGGCAGGTAATGTCACTGCCTATCTGAAACTGCGTGCAAGCACTGAAACGCGTGATGTGTTGATGTGGTTTACAGGTCGACTGGATCTCGTCATCCCCGGGATGTCCGTGCAACCCATCATCGATGTTGAGAGTCTGATTTTGCGGCGTACCGAAAGGCTGGGCGAACTCTCCTGGACCGTCACCGACTGGGAGGCTGCTCTCTATCGCCCGTTCGGCGAGTCGCGCTATCTCGAGCCAGGTGAGACCGTGCGAAATCCGCGCACGGGGACCGAGGTGACGCCATACCACTACACCGAAGGACCGGTGCGTTTCAGGTTCAGTGATCGTGAACCGCGTATCGTGGGATCACGCGATATCCTGCCGAATACGGGTAAGCCGTTCTCTTATCCGTGGCGCGTCGTCAACGACGATTTGTGGATGACGAAGTCGAGTTACATCCGTGCGCCACATTGGCTGTCGCCAGAAGAATTTCCGCAAGAGTCGTCTGGCAAAGAATTGGTGGTCGCCACCCACTCTTCGCTGCGCGGTTCGCTGGCCGAGATCGAGGATCCCCAGGTCACTGCCGTGCGCAGCGACTTTGCTTACTCGGCCACTTCGAGTTGGCTGCCTTGGATGAAGATGGGACAGACGCCGGGCATGGTTTCTTGGGCCGAGGCGGGACGAAAGCTGCTCGACTTGGGTGAGGCGCCTGCGGCACAAATCGAGATGATTCGGCGCGTGCATCCGCAGTGGTTTGCACGGCCCGAGCCGTGGCCTGAGTTCACCAACATGTATCTGCAACACAAGGCGCGCACCGCGCGTTGACTCGCGGCGCGCGCCCAGCGGCCGTGTGCTTACATGCGGTGCAGTGCGCAGATCTTGTGACCGTCGGGATCGCGCAAATAAGCAAGGTACAGCTTCATGCCTTTGCCTTCGCGAATTCCCGGCGGATCTTCGATCGCCGTACCGCCCGCCGCCAGACCGGCCGCATGCCAAGCCTGAACCTGTTCGGGAGACGTCGCCGCAAAGCCCAAGGTCTCACCGTTGCCAGCGCTGGCGGGCTGCCCATCGATCGGCTGCGTCACCGAGAAAAGTCCGGTCGGCGAGCGGTAAAAAATGCGGTGACCGTCGATGACTGCGGGTTTTATGCCGAGCGTGCCGAGCAAAGCGTCGTAAAACTTCTTGGCACGCTCAAGGTCATTGGTGCCGATCATGATGTGCGAAAACATATGGCGAGTCTCCCTAGAGAATCTGTATCGCAGTACACAGCTTCGCGTACGCAAGGTCAAGATTTTCTTAAAGAATGCAATTACCGATATCCAGTGAGGAAGTTTCGATGAAGCGTCGTAGTTTTTTTACACGCGGCGGGCGACGGTCTCGTTGCTGCAACTCTTCCCGGATTTGATATGACGGTACTGGCTGTAACGCCAGCAAGACCGCTACGGCTACCAATTCTCGGTGGCACGCGTTTCATGGGGTTACGCAGCATTTCGACGCCTTAAGAGCGAGCGTTGCCGATCGCGGTCTGGACTCCCATCCGGGTCATGAGTTGTGCGCTCGGCTCTGTAATCCGGGTTACGGTACCGGCGGATTGCGTACCGTCGATTTTGGAACCGCGAAGCGCGCGTTGCATTTCATGGAGCACCTGTAATACATCTAAGACTGCGACTACATGACCGTGAGTTTCGGCTTCAGCGATACGCTGCTAACCGCCAGCGCCTCGAGTATTTCGAGTGAACTCGATGAGTTATCGCTCGTAGCTGCCGGCGGTAGCCTGGGACTCGTTCGTTTGTCTGTGGGGTACACCGGGCATATCGATCACCGGCTCGTACAAGTCGAGCGCGGTTATGCCGTTGCTACGAGTGTCTGATCCGTTGTCAGTACAAGCGGCTTTGCGACTCGACTCGAAAGATAGCGCCGAAGCTCCGCCTCAACGGCGCTTGCCGCGCTACTTTTGACGATGACAACCACGCAGCCGCCAAAGCCACCGCCGGTCATCCGTGCGCCACCGCAGCCGTTCGCCTCGTGATCGATGGTGTGATTGAGGTGTTCCACCAGTGCGTCGACTTGCGGAACACTGACCTCGAAGTCGTATCGTAGCGAGTCGTGTGATTCGCGTAGACAGCGACCAAGCTCGAAAGGGTCCTCATTTTCGATTGCTTTGACTGCGCGAGCGACGCGCGTGCCCTCTGTCAGTACATGACGTGCGCGTCGAAGATCCAACTCTGACATATCGTTTGCGCGCGTTGACAACAGAGCGATATCGATGTCGCGCAAGGATGTCTTCCCGAGCCTTTGCGCCACCATCGTGCATTGCTGCCGGCGCAGGTTGTATTCACTCGTGGCAAGCTTCCGCTCCACACCCGAGTGCGCAACGAGAATCGTGATCGCTGGCGGTACTCGGATCTGTCGAGACTCGAGTGACCGGCAATCGAGCAGCATCGCCTCCCCGGGTGAGGCTGCAGCGGCTGCCATCTGATCCATCAGGCCGCACTGGCAATCTGCAAAATGATGCTCGCTCCATTGCGCCCATCTGGCGATCTGCTGCGCCGTGATGCGCGATGACTGCGATGAGCGGCCCATAGCAAGCATTGCGCGGATAATAGCCACCGTGAGCGAGGCGGAGGAGGAAAGGCCCACCCCTTGCGGAATATCTCCAACAATCGCGATATCCGCACCCGGAAACCGGAGGCCGGATTGCTGCATAGCAACGATCACACCTCGAAGATAATTACCCCAAAAATCTTTGCTCTGGCGATCGATGGGTCGATCTATGGCGAACTTATCGCGCAGCAGTCCCGACGCCGCGACGTGGCGACTAACGGTATGGATTATATGGTCGCTACGCGGTTTGATGGCGACTGCTGTACCGATCGCGAGTGCGCAGGGGAGTACGAAGCCATCGTTATAGTCAGTGTGTTCACCGATCAGATTGACCCGGCCCGGCGCGAAAACGGCTGTACTTTGCGCGTCTTGGGTCGAGCCGTGGGTATTGCTCAGTAGCGCGCGAGCTTGCGCGATCAGTGTGTCGCTCATCGACTACCTAGCGCTGGTCGTGAGTTCGCGAAGGCGCGCCGCCGCTTGCTCTGGGGTAAGGTCACGTTGCGGTTCGGCGAGCATTTCATAGCCGACCATGAATTTGCGCACTGTCGCAGAGCGCAACAAAGGCGGGTAGAAATGCGCGTGTAGTTGCCAGTGGAGCGCAGGTTCACCGCCCTGGTGCTCGTCGTCATAAGGAGCACCGTGCCAACCCATTGAGTAAGGAAATTCGCAATCGAAGAGTTGGTCATAGCACCGCGTGAGATCGCCGAGCGCACTCGCGAGCGCCGGACGTGCCGATGCCGGAATTTCATTGAGGCGTTGTACGGAGAATCTCGGCAATAGCAGGGTCTCGAAGGGCCAGGTCGCCCAATACGGCACGATCACCAGCCAACGCTCGTTAGCCAGCACCTGTCGCGGGCCCTCGAATTCGTGATCAGCGATCTCTTGCAGCATGGCGCGGCCTCGTGTGCGCCAATGAGTCCGTTGCCGCTCATCTTCGATGTGCAGTTCATCGGGTAGATGATCGGTTGCCCAGATTTGTCCGTGCGGGTGCGGGTTCGAGCAGCCCATCATCTCGCCCTTGTTTTCGAACACCTGCACCCAGCGATGCCGTGCACCGAGCGCACGTGCTTCGTCGGCCCAGCAATCGATGACATGTGCGATTTCATAATCGGTCAAACGGCTCATCGGCCGATCATGATCTGGTGAATAGCAGATAACGCGGCAGGTGCCGCTGACCGGCTGCGCGGCGAAGAGACTGGGGTTGGCAGATTCCGCGGGAGCGCCGGCGCTCGGCTGACCCCGCACGGCAGGAAAATCGTTATCGAATACATGCACCGAGGTATAGGCAGGGTTGCGCTCGCCGGTGGCGCGCTGCGCACCGGGGCAGAGATGGCAGGCAGGATCATGCCGCGGCTTCGGCGTTGGGCTCGAGCGGTGGACTTCGCCGCGCCACGGGCGGGCATTTCGCTGCGGTGAGACGAGTACCCAGCGACCTGTCAGAGGGTTGCGACGGCGATGGGTGCGCTCATGCAAAGTCGGATCACCCAAAGAATACGTCATGGTGTCTGAGTTTCGCGACGCAGTACGGTAAGACCAATGTATTCGGCGCGGCGCGACAGTGCGAGTCGGTTGAATACGAGCGCGGCGATCACCGAGCTTGCCAGCACGAACACCATAAAATGAATATAGTGCAGGGTAATAATTCCATCAGGATTCCAGTCAAAAGTGTAGAGGGCATAAATGATGAAACCCCAAAGTACACCAAATATTGCTGCTGATGCGCCGACGTTCCGGAACAGCAGACCTACCACGAACGCCGATAGAATCGGCATTGAGAACAAGCCGTTCAGTTGCTGCAGAAGATTGATGATGCTGTCCGCGTTCTGAAAAACCGGTACCAAAAAAATAGCGATAACAGTAACGATCACGGAGACCATCGCGGCGAGTCGCCAGTGGTTATCGACGTTGCCGATGAACTTGTCGTGAAAATCGACTGAGTAGAGAGCGACTGTGCTATTGAGCACGGCGCTGAAGGTGGTGATCACTGCGGCAGCGACCATCGCCGCAAACGCACCCGCCAGCCAACCGGGCAACACTTCGGCGACTAGTCTGCCGTAGGCCGCATCGCCGATGTCGCCGAACAGCTTGTAGGCCACGACTCCCGGAATCACGACGATCGGTGGCACGATGAGGATACGGATGATTGCTGCCACGAGTACGCCTTTACGAGCTTCTTCCACCGAGGGCGCAGCCATCGCTTTTTGTGTAATGTTCTGATTCGTCGACCAATAAAATATTTGGATGAACACCATGCCAGTGAGCAAGGTGTGCCAGGGAATAGGCGAATCATCCCCGCCGATCATCGACAGGCGCTCTACCGGCACGCCCGAGACGATATCGAAATCGACGGCAGCGAGCGCGAGTACTACGATCAGCAGCGCGAGTCCGAGTACGCCGATGCCTGAAAAAGTGTCCATCACTGCCACGGCTCGCAAGCCACCGAGCATGGTGTACGCCGCACCGATGATAGCGAGCACTGTGGCAAACACCAAAATGGGTACCTTGCCGCCGAACAGCGACTGCATGAAGAGTCCGCCACTGTAGATCGACGCCGGCAAATAAATCATCACATTGCCGAACAGAAAGAGTCCGGAAATCAATGTACGGATACTGGTACTACCGTAACGACGCTCGAGCAGCTCGGTGACGGTGGTACAGCGATATCGGTAATAGAGCGGTATAAAAACATACGCGAGAATCAGCAGGCCAAAAAATCCGGCGATTTCCCACCACGCCAGCAGCAGCATCTGATTGCCATTCATACCGACGAGTTGATCGGTCGAAAGGTTGGTGAGCGTGATCGAGCCGGCGACGAACAGCCAGGACAGACCACCACCTGCCAGGAAGACATCTTTCCCTGAACCGTCATGGCTCGGGCGCGACCTGCGGACTTTCCACCACGTGGTGAGGGCCACCAGCACGGTGAGAGCGACGAATATGGCGATTTGCATGAAGCCGTCGGTCAACAGATTGGCCGGCATGACTTTCTCCCCGGAGCACGCTGCTCGGCGATGGTCAATAATACGGAGACTAGGAGGATCCGTGCCAACGACTTCGTCGATACGCCGTCTCGATGCCGGGGCTGCGACGCTGCTGTTCGACCTGCGGCGAGGGTATGCCGAGTTGGTGGCGTTCGGCCCGCGGCTACCAGCCAATGAAGATTGCGAGGCGCTCTGCGACGCCGCTCGACGGGCGCCGCATGAGTCCGAGCCCGACTTTATTGTGCCCAATTCCGTTCTGCCGCTGTGCGGGAGCGGCTATGCCGGCACATCGGCGGTGGAGCTCTGCCGAGCTGGGCGGGAATTGCCGCCGGTTGCAGCGCCGCTTGAGTGTGTGAGCAATGCGGCGTTGGCGGCAGCAACCGATGTTCGCTTCAGTTTGCGTGACGAGCACCGGCAGATTTCCATCGCGAGTCATTGGTGGACGCTCTTGAGTGGTGTGATCGTGGTTGAATCGACGGTAACCAACACCGCAGCGGCGGCACTTCAGGTTGCGCGTTGTGCATCGTTGGTATTGCCGCTGCCCCGCTGGGCAAAGACGGTCGTGCACTACGACGGTCGGTGGTCTGCGGAGATGCACGAGTCCCGCACAGCCCTTCGTTCTGCACTGCGCATCGGCGGCAGTTCTGCAGGAGGCCGGCCGGGCTTCACGGCGGGTCAGTGGCTCAGCTTCGAAGCTGCCGACACCAGCGAGTACCATGGTTGCTGTTTCGCAGTGCATCTCGAGTGGAGTGGCGATCACGAGTGGCAGCTCGAAACCGATGCCAACGGTGATGCCGTACTCGCGATCGGTACCCCTTTGAGCCCCGGTGAAATAGAGCTCGCCCAAGGTGAGAGCTTTGTCGCGCCGCGAGCCCTGATCGCCTTGGGCACGCAAGGCAGAGCCTCATTGAGAAATCTTTGGCATCGGCATGTGCGAGATCTGGTACTGCCACGATCATCGCGTACACAGCCGCGTAAGGTACACCTCAATACTTGGGAGGCCTGCGGCTTTGCGCTGACTCTGCCACGACTCGAGCAGCTCGCGGCTGATGCCGCAGCGCTCGGTGTAGAGCGTTTCGTGCTCGATGACGGTTGGTTTTCGGGTCGACGCGACGATCGCACGAGCCTCGGCGATTGGTGGCCTTCACCACAGATTTTTCCGCAAGGTCTTGCCCCGCTGATCAAAAAAATCCAGGCGCTCGGCATGGACTTTGGTCTGTGGGTAGAGCCCGAAATGTTGAGCCCCAACTCTGAACTGTATCGAGCACACCCGGACTGGTGCATTCATGTCGAGGGCCAGGCGCGACCTACCCAGCGCCATCAGTTGGTGCTCGATCTCGCGCGGCCAGAGGTTGAGGCGTATCTGCTGGCAATGCTCGATGATTTGCTCAACAAATACGCCATCGCTTATTTGAAGTGGGACCATAATCGCGAGTTGTTTCCGAGTGGCGGGCGCCGAGTGGCGCAAGTGAGAGCGCTTTATCGTCTGCTCGATGCCTTGCGTGCCCGGCACCCGCAGGTGGAAATCGAGACCTGCGCGAGCGGGGGTGGCCGAGTTGATTTTGCGATGCTCGCCCGCTGCGCGCGCTTCTGGGCGAGTGACAACAACGATTCGCTCGAACGTATTCGTCTCAATCGTGCGTGGTGGCAGTTTTTGCCGCTCGGCAGTTGCGGTAACCATGTGGGGCCGGACCCCAACCCCATTACGGGACGTAGTTTGCCCATGGACTATCGCGCAAAGATTGCGCTGTTCGGCCATATGGGGATCGAGGCTGACCCTGCGCGCATGAGTGATGACGATCGGCGTGTTTTGGCCGCGCATGTGGCGCTGTACAAAACGTGGCGTGCCGTCCTGCACGAGGGCGAATTGTACGAGATCGTTCACGATGAGACCGGTGTCTTCGGCTGGCTGAGCGTGACCCACGCGCGCGCCTTGGCACTCGTCGTTCAACAAGAGTTCACGCGCTATTTCGAGACGGCTCCGGTGCAACTTGGCGGGCTCGATCGGAGCCGACGTTATCGCGTGAAGTTGCTGGAGCCTTGGCCTTCTTTGGCAGCGCGCTATCTGCTCGACGCCGCGCGTTGGCGCGAGGGCGTGGTGCTCTCTGGCGAGGCGCTTGCAACCCAAGGTCTGCGTTTGCCGCTGCGACATCCGGCGACCGCTTGGCTCATCTCACTGGAGCTCACTGGAGACTGAATGACGCTCACCTCGAAAAAACCTCGTCTCGGCGTCTGTTACTACCCTGAGCACTGGCCGCGTGAGTGGTGGGCTGACGATGCGGCGCGGATGAGCGCCATGGGGCTTGCGCAGGTGCGCATCGGTGAATTTGCCTGGAGCCGTATCGAACCCGAGCGTGGCCAATTCGATTGGGCGTGGCTCGATGACGCGATCGAGACGCTGCATCGTGCAGGGCTCGCTGTGGTCATGTGCACGCCGACCGCGACACCGCCCAAATGGCTGGTCGATAGCATGCCGGACATGATCGCAATCGACTCCGCTGGCAAGCCGCGGCGATTCGGTTCGCGTCGTCACTATTGTTTCTCGCACGAGGGATATCGCCGAGAATCACAGCGCATCACGCGGGCAGTAGCCGAGCGATATGGCCGTCATCCGGCGGTCATCGCCTGGCAAACCGACAACGAATATGGCTGTCACGACACCGTTCTCAGTTGGTCGCCTGCGGCGCTCGTGGCGTTTCGTCGCTGGCTGGCTGAACGCTATGTGGATATCGAGGCGTTGAACAGCGCGTGGGGGAATGTTTTTTGGAGCATGGAGTATCGGTCTTTCGATGCGATTGACTTGCCCAATCTCACGGTCACCGAGGCCAATCCGGCACACCTGCTCGACTTCCGGCGATTCTCGTCGCAGCAAGTCAAAGAATTCAACCGCGAGCAGTGCCTGATCCTGCGCGAGTTATCGCCGGGGTGTGATCTCACCCATAATTTCATGGGGTTCGTCACCGACTTCGATCATCATGACCTCGCCCAAGATCTCGATGTTGCTGCGTGGGACAGCTACCCCTTGGGTTTCCTCGAGCAGTTTTGGTTCAGTGCCGACGAAAAAATTCGTTACGCGCGACAGGGTCATCCCGACGTGTCGGCTTTCCATCATGATCTTTATCGCGGTGTGGGGTGTGGGCGCTGGTGGGTGATGGAGCAGCAGCCGGGACCGGTGAATTGGGCTCGGTACAACCCTGCGCCGCTGCCGGGCATGGTGCGCTTCTGGAGCTTGGAGGCCATTGCGCACGGCGCTGAAGTCGTCTCATATTTTCGCTGGCGACAGGCTCCATTCGCGCAAGAGCAGATGCATGCGGGTTTGCTGCGCCCCGATCGCGTGGACGACGTCGCAGCAGAAGAAGTGCGCGAGACAGCTGCTGTTTTGGCCCGCCTCGACGGACACTCATCGGTAAAGGCTGACGTCGCCTTGATCTTTGACTACCAGGCGGAGTGGATGACGGCGATTCAGCCCCATGGCGCAGGATTCTCTGCGCTGCGAGTCTGCTTCGAGTGGTATTCGGCGCTGCGCCAGTTGGGCCTCGATATCGATATTCTGCCGCCCTCGGCAGAGTTGTCCGGATACCGCATGGTCGTCATTCCCTGCCTGCCGGTGTTGTCACAGACGTTCGTTGATCAACTGCGTACTGTCGAAGCTTCCGTCATTTATGGGCCACGCACCGGCAGCAAGACCATGCATTTTTCGATCCCTGAAAATCTGCCGCCGGGCCCGCTGCAGTCCTTGCTGCCGATCAAAGTGGTGCGTGTCGAGTCACTGCGCGAAGGTTTGCTCGAGTCGGAAGCCGATTTTTCAGTGAGTGGCTGGCTCGAGCATGTCGAGTCCGCTTTGCAGCCCGAGCTTCGGCTGCACGATGGGCGAGGCGTTTTGTTTCATCATGCGCGACATCGCTATCTTGCGGGTTTGGTCGATTCCGCAACGCTGCAAGGAATATTCCGGCAGATGGCGAGCGAGGGCGGTATCAGTGTTCGCTCGCTGCCTGAAGGAATACGCACGCGCCGTCATGGCAACGTACACTTCGTGTTCAATCATTGCGCCGAGACGCGCTCGGTCGCTGCGCTCTTGCCGGGCACTGACGCTCTGCTGATGGGTGCGCGCGAACTTCCTCCCGCGGGTGTTGCTGCATGGGTCGGTGACGGGGTGCGCAAGTGAACACCCGGTCGGCGCAGCTGCGGTAGATTGTCGGCGCACTTCATTTCTATCTGCGATTTCTGCTGAGTTTCACGCAAATCGGCTTCGTCGCGCGACGTCTGTTTTGGCCCGCCTTCAAGGCGGACTTTCGCGGTCAGCATTGGCTGGTGACGGGCGGCTCCGGGGGCTTGGGCAGGGCCGTGGTTTATGCGGCGCTGCGCGGCGGCGCGACGGTCACCGTGGCCGCGCGCAGTGCCCAAAAATTGTCAGCGCTGAGCGCCGAGCTTGCTGCGGCGGGGCTCAAAGGGGCTGATACCGAATGCTGCGACTTTACGCTCGTCGCCGATACCGATGCTCTGCTCGCGCGTCTCGCTGCGCAAGGTAAACCGACCGACGTGCTCGTCAATAATGTTGGCGCGCTCAACGACGAGTTGCTCGTGACTCGTGAGGGACTCGCAGCGTCGTTCGTGAGCAATTTGCTCTCTCATTACCAACTCACCGAAGGTCTGATCGCCCGAGAATTGCTGCGGGCGCGTAGCGTGGTCGTCAACGTCACGTCCGGTGGCGGCTACCATTTTCCTTTGCTGGCAGCGATGCTGAACGTTACCGACCCGGCTCGCCACAGTGGCGTCGCCGCCTACGGTTTTCACAAGCGGGCCCAGATGGTGCTGAACCAATACTGGAACACCATCCACCATGACCGCGGCATCGACTTTTACGTGATGCATCCCGGCTGGGCAGATACCGCGGGCGTGCAACGTTCGTTGCCACGCTTTCGTGAATTGCCGAACTCGATTTCGCGCGATGCCGAGGCTGGGATGGACACGATCACCTGGCTCGTAGCCCATCGACCCGCGCAGCCCGCTGGCGAGTTAGTCTGGTTCGATCGAAAAATCCGTCCTGCCCACGTGTACGCGCATACGCGGCACACGACCGAGAGCGGTCAAAGTCTGGCCAAGACTTTGCAGCAATATTTGCTGGACCATAAAAAATCATGACTACTCCAGCCCGAATGTCAGCAAAGAAAAAGCTCGCGGCAGCACTTGTTGGTGCCTGGAAATGTCATCGCTGGAGCATTCGTTACGCAGACGGGCAGGTGGCTCGACCCTTCGGACTGCGTCCGCAAGAGTTCATTCTTTACACCGCCGACGGCTTCATGTCGGCAACCATCATGGCGGCGGGTCGCAAGGCTTTCCGGGCAAAAAATCCGCGCGATGCGAGTGAGGCGGAGCGCGCCCAAGCGTTTGCCGGTTACTTCAGTTATGCGGGTCGCTGGCGTTTGAGTCGCGGTCGCATCGAACATGAGGTATCGGTTGCGCTCAATCCGGGTCTGGTCGGCACCAGCCAGTGGCGCGAGGTACGGCTCGAGGGCTCTCGGCTGACCTTGGCGGCCGTCGAGAAAACCGCAACGGGTTTACGGCGCCACGAGATCGAGTGGCGTCGACCCGCGCGACGCTAGCTGCGCCGCGGCCGGGTCGCCATTTCAGGCTTCTGGCCCAGACTTCGGGCTCAGACTTCGGGCTCAGGCTTCGGGCTCAGGCTTCGGGCTCAGGCTTCGGGCTCAGGCCGCTGGCGCGGGAGTCTGCTGTCGCGAGTAGAGCTCGAGACTCGAGTGACTCGGGCCATAGTCCTCGGTCGGTGCCGACAACATGTGTGGACAGTTTTTCTCGGCGTACTCGCGAACATGCTTGGGCAGCCCGGAGGCATCGGCGACTGTGGTCATCGTCGATATGTACATGCAGTGTCCCGGTGCTTGGCCCATCAGCAGCCATGGCAGCCACGGCGTCACGCGCTGCCAGGTGCCCACGTAGGGCACCGCAGATAGATCGGGATTCTCCAGATCTTTTCTTTTGACGAAGTAGCGCATCATCTCCGACACTTGCGCCTTCGGGCCAGCAGATTCCCGTGGCCATTTGTCGGGTTGTAGCGGATTCTTGTAGTTCAAATGCATGTCGGTGGCGAGTACCAGCGTCTCGCTGTCGAGCTCCTGCCACGGGAATATCAATGGCAGTTTGATCAACTTGCTCGGATCGCTGCCGAAATCTTCGGGCGCAAGAATGAGCGTTTCGCTGATCGTGTAGTTGAAAGGATCGTTGATCGCATGGACGACGCGTACCGTTTCTTTCGTGAACGGATTGACGAAGCTGTCGATGATCTCGCCAGGCTGACCACCGCGAGTGAGGTTGGTGTAGAAGATGACTTCTTTGTTGACGCGACGGATGTTGCCATCGGGTAATGGCAACAAACGGGTACAAAGAAAAGTCTGAAAGCCGAGGAAGGGCTTGAGCGCTTCGCCGGGACGCACCGCGAGGATGGTGCCGCTGCAGTGGATGGTACGCTGCTTGCTGCTATCCATATCCGCCTGAATGCGCGCCCAGGCATCGCGGTTCCAGCGTGAGCTCATGAAATCGATCTTGGTGACGTAGGGAATGACGGACATGTGTTTCTCCTCGGGCATTGCGACGCCTCGTTACGACAAGAGTAGTCCGAGCCCTGTCCGCGGCAGGTATGTCGCCGTTCGCCCCGACCATGCAGTGAGCGCTCTCTAGGCTTCAGGCGGTCGTCGCTTGTACACTCCAGCAAGGGGTTGCATCAGGAGGCTCGCATGTCACGACAGGGTCGCTGGATTTCGCTTTGGGTTGTGCTGTGCATGGCGGCCGTAGCCGGTTGCACCTCGCAGCGTTCGTTGTCCGATACCGATGCCGATACTCAGGGTGCGGCCAGCGATGACGGCAAGACCGGCGTCAAGCTGGTGCAGATCACCGACGTGCCGCTGCCTCGCGACTCAAAGATTGATGAACAGGAATCTTTCATCATCGGCGGCGGCAGTCGCTGGGTTGGGCGGTTGGTGGTCAAGGTGCGTACCGATGCGGCCGAAACCTACAGCTATTACTTCAACGGCATGCCGCGACTCGGCTGGACACGTGTGACGGCTATGCAGGGCAAGGTGAGCAGTCTGACCTTCACCAACGGTGATCGTGTCGCCAATCTGCAAATTACTGGCGGCATGGGCGGCGCTACCGTGACCGTCTTCGTTTCGAACCGCGAAATCGAGGGTGGCTGATCGCTTCCATGTCTGGTTTGCCGTAGTCGGCATCTGGTCGTTGTCGGTACTGCCGCCGATTTCGGCACCCGCTGCGGACCTCGAGCCGACCCAAAACGGCGCGGTGTTTCGCGACTGTCCTGAATGTCCCGAGCTGGTGGTTATTCCGGCGGGGCGCTTCCTGATGGGCACGACTCGCGAGCTGCAGATTCCCACCGAAGTTCCGGCTGAGCTGTCGCCCACGGCCGTGGTCATCGAGCGTCCGTTCGCGCTCGGTCGTTATGAAGTCACGCGCGGTGAGTATTCAGTATTCGCTAAAGCTACGGGTCGCGCTGCAACGCGGGTGCGTTGTCGGACTTGGGTCGAAGAAAAGCAGGGTTTTCGCGATCTCGATATTCCCTGGGATAAACCCAAGGTGCCGGCGCAACCGACTGATCGGCATCCGGCCTCTTGCATCGATTGGCATGACGCGGCGGCTTATGCCGCTTGGTTGAGCGAGCGCACCGGTGCGCGCTATCGCTTGCCTAGCGAAGCCGAGTGGGAATACGCGGCAAAGGCTGGTACCCGCAGCCTTTGGCCTTGGGGTAACGATCCCAACCAAGCGTGTCGCGAGGTCAACGCAAATGACCGCAGTACACAGCATCGTTATCCGCTCGGTTGGAGTGCCGTGAGTTGCGATGATGGTCATGCGGACGTCGCCCCGGTCGGCAGTTTGCGGGCAAATGCCTTCGATGTGCACGACATGCTCGGCAATGTTTGGGAGTGGACCGAGGACTGCGCGTCTCTCGATTACACGGGTCGTCCGGTTGACGCGCGCGCCTGGGTTTGGGAGGGCGGTTGTCGTCGACGCATTCAGCGCGGGGGTGGTTGGTCCACCGGTCCGGAACGCTCACGCCCAGGATTCCACGGCGATGGCAGCGCTGACGATCGCGCGGATTTCGCTGGCTTTCGCGTCGTACGCGAGCTTGGACCGGCGGGTCCTGCGCGGGCCAAGGCAGTGCCCGATGACGCCGCTTCGCTGTCGTCTCTGAGCAGCGCCACGCCCACGGGTGCGCCGCTGCCGACTCAGGCGTCTGCGCCCGCACCGGTGCCACTACGCGACTGCGCCGAGTGCCCCGAGTTGCTGCAACTGCCCGCTGGTGAGTTTTTGATGGGCAGCTCTGCCGACGACTACGAGCACGATCTGCGTTCGGGTGAAACACCGGCGCTGCGTGTACGAATTCGTCAGGCGTTCGCGTTGGGTTCGCACGAAGTGACCAACAAAGAATTCCGCGCCTTCTTGGCTGCAACTCGGCAGCAGCCCAAATATTCGTGCGCCACACAGGGTGTCGACGATGAGCCCGTACGGTGCGTGACGCCCCAGGACGCTGAACGCTATCTGTTGTGGC
>VGUP01000012.1 GCA_016874175.1 Gammaproteobacteria bacterium
TGGTGTTCGGTGATACCTTGTCTTTGCGCATCGTCGCCACAAAATCACCAAGCCGCTCGTAATTGATATCGCGCAGAGCGTACTGACTGAAAAAGGGCTTGATACGGAAGTTCAGTTGGCGCTTGAGGTCAGTTTCAAAACGCTGATTTCTCTCGCCTGAGGTCGCCTTCTGTCGATGCTCGTCCTGAAGACTATGCGCAACTCGGTTAAAGGATCGGCTTGTGGTGAGTGGGACGGAGTGATTGTTACGGAGCAGGTCTTCGTAGAACCGTTTGGCGTAGGCGATGGCTTTTGTCTTACTCTCTTCCTTCGTGCTCCGCTTGATACGCCTCTCACCGAAAGTCGCCCTCACCCACCAATAGGACGACGCAGGAATCCGAAAGATCTTTAGCCTTTCAGGATATCCACGAATCGTCTCGAGCGTCGCAGGGATCGGATTAGCGCGATGCGAGGCTTCCGCAGAGGCTGTATCAGCCTTCGAAGTAACGGAGCCTTGCTTAGAGGGGTTCGCTTTCACCGCCTCTAGGATGACCTAAGAGGAGGCTAAAAAGTAGTACGGGTGCGTTTCGGAGATTACCGTACTACTACGAATCGCGAAAAACACAGTTTCACACGAGGAAAATGGTGGCCAGAGTCGGAATCGAACCAACGACACGCGGATTTTCAGTCCGCTGCTCTACCAACTGAGCTATCTGGCCACGCGGATCACGACACCCTCTGAACGAGGGGGCATCATTAAACCCGCGGCGGGACCCAGCCGTCAAGCATAGCGCCACGCAAGTCATTGATTTCTAGTGGGGAAATAGTCCGTAGGCGGCGATTGCCACGAGTGCCGCGATCGAGGCGTAGCGGAATATCCACGCACGCTTCGGGGGTCAGCAACCGCAACCCGATGGCACTGCCTAAGTAATACGCGGGCGCCATCGCGATTCCGTACAGCACACCACTCGCGGTCACGCCACCCACCAGCGTCAGCAACGCGAGTGTGCAGGTCTGCACGATCGCAAAAAAAGTCAGCAAAGTTGCGCGCGTGACGCGTGGCGGAATTTCTTCGGCCAGCATGCCAATGATGACCGGTGGTCCGCCGACCCCACCAAAACCGAACAGCGAGCCACTCGCTGCGCCTAGCACCGCGTTGCTGATCGGCTTGCGGATCGAGAAAGGAAACTTCCAACGCAGCGCGAGCCCGACCGACGCGACCAGTACGATCACAGCGACGATGCGGCGTACGAGATCACCATCGATACTACTCACCAGCCACACGCCGATCGGCGAGGTGAGACAAGCCGCGATAGCAAGGGGCTTTGCGATGCTCCAATCCGTCTCGGCGCCCACTTGGCGCAAATTGGCGAGTCCCACTACGGCATTGACGATGAGAATAATGGAGGTTGCCGTCAACGGATCGACCAGCGTCATGAACACCGGCGCCATCACCAGCGCACCGCCGAACCCCGTGAAGCCGAGCACCACGCCGGCCAATAGTGTGACTGCCGCGAACTCGAGCCAAAGCATTATTTTGCAGGCTCGACGTAACCCTCTGGCTTGGTCGCACCCGCACCAAACAGGAATTTTTCCATCTCGCTCTCGAGAAACTTGCGGGCCTTGGGCTCGATAGGTACGAGTCGATATTCGTTGATCAGCATGGTCTGGTGCGCGACCCAGCGCTGCCATGCTTCCTTGGAAATGTTTTTCCAGATGCGTGCACCGAGCTCGCCGGGATAAACAGGTCGCTCGAGACCGGGCGCTTCGCGTTTGAGTACGACACACTGCACCATCCGCACGGCCGGTGCTCCAGGGCTTGAATCTGTCATATCAAAAATTTCCTGTGGTGAGACCGTCGAGCAGTTCCTTGATGGGAGCGGGCAAGCCGATACGGACTGCGCCTGCGGATTGACGCGCGTTATACCAGAGCACCTGCTGCGACTCCATGACGGCAGCCAAACTGCAGTCGCGAAAACGGATCAGCCGAATCTCGAGATCGAAATGCGTGAAGGCATGGCTGATCGCACCGAGACGCTCCGGCGTCGCGGGCTCTGCACAGCGAAAATGATTGCGGACGAAGGCCAGACAGGCGGATTCACTCATGAATTCGGGCACGCACCACAGCCCACCCCAGATGCCGCGCTCGGGTCGTCGTTCGAGAAACACGGCACCCGCGGCGTCTTCGGCAATCAGCATGAAGCGCTGCTCGGCCCGGCGCAACGCGCGCGCCTTACGCGGTTTTGGCGTTGGCAATTCATGCTGACGGCCGCTGCGCCGCGCACTACAACTTTCGGCGAGCGGGCATAGCGCGCAGGCGGGACGACGGCGCGTGCAGAGCGTCGCACCCAGATCCATGATCGCCTGCGTGTAGGTCGCAGCGCCCTCGGCAGGCGTACAAGCATCGGCGAGTTGCCACAGCTGCTGCTCGATCGCGCGCTCGGCAGGATTTCCTTCGATGCCGAACGCGCGAGTCAGTACGCGCTTGACGTTACCATCGAGAATGGGATGACGCTGATCGAGCGCAAGCGCGAGGATAGCCCCCGCGGTCGAACGCCCGATCCCCGGCAAGCTCGCCACCTGCGTAAAACTTTGTGGGAAGACGCCCTCGAACTCATCGCGCACGCGGCGTGCGGCCTTGTGCAGATTGCGCGCTCGCGCGTAGTACCCAAGCCCAGTCCAAAGATGCAGTACTTCATCGACGGGCGCGTCGGCCAGCGCGATCACATCCGGAAAACGCTGCATGAAACGCTCGAAATACGGAATGACCGTGAGCACCTGTGTCTGCTGCAGCATGATCTCGGAAATCCACACCCGGTAGGGCGTACGGTCTTTTTGCCACGGCAGATCATGCCGCCCGCTGGCCGCGTGCCAAGCGACTAGGGCCGGACCGACCGCGGTGGGATCTGGAGTCGAGCTTCCGTGCTTCATCGGACGTATTCTAAATGCCAGAATCGGGACGATGGGGTCTTGGGCTTGGGTCACGGAGGTCGGCACATGGGTGAACAAAGCAATTTCTTCTACGCCGTGCCGCAAGGTCGGCACGACATGCTAGTCAAACCCGATCGCGACGAGCTCGCGCGACAGGAGTTCGTGCGCGGCTTCAAGGCGTATATCCAGAGCGGCATCGTCCCCGGCGTACATGCCACCTACCACAATGAGGTGAAGCCGGCGTTCGAAAAACGCGAAGGCCACAGCCCGCGCGATCGCCACGAGATCCGCAAGCTGATGGTGGAGCATCCGCTGTTTCGCACCTACGCCTCGATGCAGCGCGTCAGCCAGGAACTACTGTGGGACACCGTGCTCGACTCGGTCGAGCGTGAGCTGCCGGCGATGGTCGCGCGCGCCACCAACCGCGAATCTTTGGGCACGCTGACGCTGGACCCCTCACTGCCGCTGCCCAAATATGCGGTGGGTGTCGATATTCATTGCATGCCCGGCGGTTATGGCGGTGAAGGCGGGCCGGGTGATGTCGCCGTCGGTGCGCTCTACGACCGCGGTGTTTATTTGTACGCTCTCGGCATGATGGGGCCGATGAATGATGACATTGGCGGCTCGGCAGCCAAGTTCGTTCGCGACCGCTATCCCGATTTCAAGCCAAAACGCATTCTCGATCTCGGCTGCACCGTGGGGCACAGCACCCTGCCCTTCGTCGATGCTTTTCCGGAAGCGGAGGTACACGCTATCGATATCGGCCCCTCCTTGCTGCGTTACGCGCACGCCCGCGCCGAGTCGCTCGGCAAGCGCGTACACTTCTCGCAGCAAGATGCGGCAAAGACCCGCTTTCCGGATGGGCACTTCGATCTGATTACCTCGTCGATTCTTTTTCACGAGACCTCGGGCAAGGCGCTGCCCGCGATCTTGCGCGAGTGCCATCGACTACTCGCCCCGGGCGGCATGGCCGTGCACGGTGATCTGCCACCGTTCTGGGCGATGGATGAATTCAATCAGTTCATGCTCGATTGCGAGACCTACTACAACAACGAGCCCTACTGGGGTGCCATGCGCGAAGTCGATCAGGTCAAAGAAAGTATCAAAGCTGGCTTTTCCGCCAAAAACGTCGAGTTCTGCATAGCGCCTTCGGCGTATCGATCATCCGCAGGTCACGAACGCGACTTTCAGGCTGGTGAATTCGCCCCGGGCAACGCCTGGCAAGTGCTGGTGACACGCCGTGACTGAGCCCACCCGTCCGCAGGTTATCCGCGGCAAGGACATCAAAGTAAAGCGCAGCGTCAAAGGACGGCGCCCGCAGTTCTTCGATAATGCCGAGATCGATCGGCTGCACGGCATGATGATGGCAATGGCGACGGAAATGGCCGTGCTCTATCAGCGCATCGACACCATGGAGCGCATTGCTGCCAGCAAAGGCGTGATTCTGCGCGAAGAGCTCGCGAGTCACGTCGCTGACGCCGCTACCGAATCCGAACGTGAAGTTTGGCGGCAAAAATTTCTCGATCGCTTGTTTTATTTGTATCGGGAAGAACTGGACGACCGCATGGCGCGCGAGAACGAGGCGCAGTACCGTGCCTTCCTCGACGAGATCGCCAAATAGCTCGATTCGAGAACGCTCGGGGCGTCGACCCGCGCTTGGGTCGTGCCGCGTGCTTTGACTTGCGTGCTGGCTGACAAGCAGCTGGCCACTCGCGGCAGCCTCGGCACCCACCACCACAGCCGTTGCCGAAACGCTGCGCGAACGCGTCGAAGCCATTGAGGCTGGTGCCGAGCTCGGCGTCGAAGGCCAGCGGCTGCAAGCACAGCGCTCGCTCGCAAAGCTTTACGCTCTCAACGGCTATCAGCCTTATTGGGACGGGACGCGACTACAGTCGCTGATCGAGGTCCTCGAAGATGTCGAGGACGACGGGCTGCGTCCAGCGGACTATCAGCTCGAAACACTACAGCGTCTATCCGCTCGTCGTCAAAAAACGGCGCTCGATCAGGCGCGGCTCGATCTCCTCGCCTCCGATGCCTTTGCGCTCGTGCTTTACCATCTTTATTTTGGCAAGGTCGATCCGGTCTCGCTCGATACAAACTGGAACTTCGACGTCCGCCCGATCCGCGAAACCGATGCCGTACGCTTCGTGCATGAAGTCATCCGGGACAATCGCATTCGCGGGAACGTGGCGCTCGCGCGGCCCGATCACTAGATGTACGCCGCGGGGCGCGAAGCGCTCGCCCAGCACCGTGCGATCGCCGCACTAGGCGGCTGGCCGGTAATTCCCGAGGGGCCGGTTTTGCGTGGTGGCATGAGTGACCCGCGAGTCGCGCTGCTGCGCCGCAGACTCGAGATATCGGGCGATCTTTCCGCAGTCGGCGCCACAAAATGGTCAGGCACTTCTTATTTTTTTGATCCGCAGCTCGCGCAAGCACTGGCGCATGCGCAGTGTCGCCATCGACTCAGCGTCGATGGCCTGCTGGGCAGTGCCACCTTGCGCGCACTCAATGTGCCAGTGGAACGACGGATCGCCCAGTTGCGGGTGAACCTCGAACGCGGCCGTCAAGTGCTGCACGAGATTCGTGATGCTGATCTCGTGGTCGTTGATGTCGCCGGCTTCGAAGTGCACTACCTTCGCGCTCGCAAACGCATCTGGCAGGCGCGTGCGGTGATCGGTCAGCCCTATCGCAAGACACCAATCTTCAAGGCAAGCATCGACGACATCGTGCTCAATCCCACCTGGACAGTGCCGCCGGGCATCCTCGACAAGGACATCCTGCCGCTGTTGCGGAAGGGCGATCGCAGCGTTCTCGAACGCGAAAATCTGCAGGGGCTCGATCGCAGTGGCAAGGTGCGCGATCCCGCAAGTATCGATTTCTCGACTTTTACGGCGCGCAGTTTCCCGTTCACGCTACGCCAAGACTCGGGTCCAACCAATGTGCTGGGGGTAGTCAAAATCAACTTCCCGAATCTGCATCTCGTCTATCTGCATGACACTCCCTCAAAATCTTTGTTCGATGAAACCAAACGCGCTTTCAGTTCCGGTTGCATCCGTACCGAACGACCGCTGGAACTTGCCGAACTGTTGCTGGTCGATCCGGTGCACTGGAATCGCGCAGCGCTCGATGCCGCCGTGGCGAGCGGCGAGACTCGCACCGTGCGGGTGCCGCGGCCCGTGCCAGTACTGATCATCTATTGGACAGCCGATCGAGACGACGACGGCAGCATGGTTTTCAAGCCCGACCCCTATGGCCGGGATGCCCGTGAGCTTGCGGCGCTCGACAGACCTTTCCGGCCGGGCAAGCGTCCTCAGCTCTGATAGGCTAAGGGTCTGGTCGATTGGGGGCTTGCAAGCATGGAAGACATCGGGCTCGCGCACGGGCTGCTCAAGTATCTGCATATCTTGTTGTTTGTTTATTGGCTGGGCGGCGATGCTGGCGTGTTCTACTCCAGTAAGTTCGTCACCAACACCACGCTCTCGCGAGATGCACGGCTCGCAGCGTTCAAAATATTCATCAACCTCGACATGCTGCCGCGCTATTGCTTGGCCTTGATGCTGACGGTCGGTGGCGTGCTCGCCGAGTTCGTGGGCTATGAGCATCCACTGTGGCAAACCATCGCCATCGTCGCGCTCGGTCCCGTGTGGGTGTGGGTGGTGCACACCATCCACGCCAAAGAAGGTACCGACTTCGGCAAGATGCTCGCCACCTGGGACAAGCGTTTCCGCGTGTTCATGATCTTTGCGATCCTTGCCTCCGTGGCTTACCACTGGGTGACCGGTCCGCTGCGTCCCTACCCCTGGATCGCCGCAAAACTGTTGATCTTTGCCGCGCTGATCTTCTGCGGCTTCATGATTCGCATGAAATTGCCGCCCTTCATCGAGGGCTTCCGGACGCTCGCCAGCACCGGGCCCACGCCCGAAAGCGATCGCCAGATGATCGACGGCATGGCGGCCTGTCGACCCTATGTGCTGCTGATTTGGGCGGGCGTGGCGATCTCGGCACTGATCGGCGTGCTCAAGCCCGGTCAGGGGTCGATCGGCTGAGTGAACGCCTGGCTGCCGGTGGCGGCGGGTCGCAGCGCACTCTGCGTGCTCGCTGCGCTCGGCCTCGTCGGCTTACTCGGCAACGAGTTGCGAGCAGATGTCACGCTGACGGGCATCGCCATTTTGCCGGCGCAGACCTTCGCACCGGAAACCCCCTCTTCCGGCGGCTACGCGGATTACGGCCGCAAACTCGCCACCCCGCGATTCGAAGCGCAGCCCATCCAGGGAATAAGCGCGATCGTGCCCGTGGCGTGCAAGACGTTAAAGGGTGCCTCTACAAAGAAATCGTCGGCCAATACGCTACCCAAGGGCAACACACCCACCGAGTGGTGGGCGCTGTCGGATAACGGCTTCGGCACCCGCGCCAATAGCGGTGATTACTGTCTGGCGATTTATCGAATCAAAACCGAGCCCATGCGCGCACCGGCAAAGCCCGAACGCCGCGCGCGACCAAAGCCAAAAAAGACTGCGCCGACCGTCACCGTCGTACAGCGCATTGCACTGCGTGATCCCGACCGTCACTTTCCTTGGCCGCTCACGCTCAGCACCGATCCCGATCGACCGCTCACGGGCGCCGATGCCGACCCTGAATCTTTGGTGGTGATGGACGATGGCAGCTTCTGGATCGGCGATGAGCACGGGCCCTGGCTGCTGCATTTCGGCGTCGATGGCCGGCTACTCGCAGCGCCGGTGGAACTCGTGCCCGGCGGCAGCGTGCTGCGTTCAGCCGCGCATCCCGAGGTGGTCAACGGCGGTAAAGTCGCCCGTCTCGGAGCTTCGAAGGGTTTCGAGGGGCTGGCTCGCGGGCTGCGTCCGAATACGCTCATCGCCATGCTCGAGGCGCCAATTCCCGGCGATCTCAGCGCCAGCGTTCGCCTGCTCGAATATGACCTCGCACTTCGCGCCTGGACCGGTCGCGAGTGGCTCTATCTGCTAGACAGCGCGGATCAGGCCGTCTCCGAGATCGTCCGCGATCCGTTCAGCGGCCCTGATGGTTATCTCGTCATCGAACGCGATGCGCTGCAAGGGCCGGCGGCGGCATTCAAAAAAATATTTCGCATTCATCTGGCGCGTTCGCCGGAGAAAACCCTCGCCGCCGATCTGCTGAACATTGCCGATCCGCAAAAAATTGCCGGTGGCACGGATAAGTTTCGTTTTCCGTTCTTGACCACCGAGGCACTGTGGCCGACGGCGGCCCGCGAACTCATCGTGGTCAACGACAACAACTTCCCCGCAGCGGGCGGCCGCAGCTCGGTGGTACCCGACCCGACCGAGTAGATTTTTTTCAGGGGATGAGCACAGTCGAGCCCGTGGTTTTACGGGCTTCGAGATCACGATGCGCCTGAGCGGCATCGGCGAGCGCATAGCGCTGACCGATATGCAGCTTGAATTTCTTTGACGACAGCGCACTGAACAAGGCCTTGGCCGCAGCATCGAGATCCGCTCGCTGCGCGATATAGGCAAAGAGCGATGGCCGCGTCAGAAACAACGAGCCGCGCTTCGACAGCTCGAGCGGCGAGATCGCGGGCGGCGGCCCCGAGGCATTGCCGTAGGTCACCATCATGCCGAGCGGCGCCAGGCAGTCGAGCGAATCCATGAAAGTATCTTTGCCGACCGAGTCGTAGACGACCTTGACGCCCGTGCCCTTGGTAAGCGCACGAACCGACTCGACGATCTTGTCGCGGCCCACGACGAGCACATACTTGCAACCGCTTTTTTTGGCGAGTGCGGCCTTGGCCTCGCTGCCGACTACGCCGATCACCTTGGCACCCAAGGCTTTGGCCCATTGACAAAGAATAAGACCGACGCCGCCGACGGCGGCATGCACCAAAATCCAGTCACCGCTTTGCACGCGGTAGGTGCGCCGCAGCAGATATTCGGCGGTGAGGCCTTTGAGCATGAGCGCTGCCGCCTGCTCATCGCTAACACCGCGCGGCAACTTGACGAGTCGCGAGGCTGGCAGATTGCGCAGCTCGCAGTAACTGCCAGGCACGGTGTGTACATAGGTCACGCGATCACCCAGTCGAAAATCTTTGACCTTGCGGCCGACGGCGGTGACGACCCCGGCAGCCTCGCGACCGAGACTGCCCGGAAAGGGCATCGGATAGAGCCCGGTGCGGTCGTATACGTCGATGTAGTTGAGACCAATGGCGGTATGACGCAACTGCACTTCACCCTCGGCAGGCGCAGCAGTTTCGAGATCTTCGTAGCGCATTTTTTCGGGCCCGCCGGCCCAATGAATGCGGATGGCCTTCCCCATGACTCAATAAGCCTGTATCAACTCAGAGCGCCGATTCGTCGGTCTCACCGGTACGGATGCGAATGACGCGATTGATCTCGGTGATGAAGATCTTGCCGTCACCCACCTTGCCGGTCTTTGCAGCCTTGACGATGGCCTCGGTGACCTGATCGACGACGTCACTGCGAACGGCAACTTCGATACGAGTTTTGGGGACGAAGTCCACCACATATTCTGCGCCACGATAAAGTTCGGTATGACCGCGCTGGCGACCGAAGCCTTTGACCTCGGTGACGGTCATGCCCGAGACGCCGATCTCGGACAACGCGGCGCGCACGTCGTCGAGCTTGAAGGGCTTGATGATGGCAGTGACGAGTTTCATGTTGTGTGCTCCCGATGCAAGGCGCTGACGCAGCGCGTGAAGTATTGCACCTTCCATGCCACGCCCGCGAGGCCCAACTGAAGCCGGATTTTCGCCCCTGTGGCGGGCCAACGCAGGCGATTGCGCACCATTATGGCGCAGTGCGGTCGCGGCGACGCCCGTGAGTGGTGCGCCTCGGCTTTCGGCCCTATCCTCTCGCCATGACTGATCGAGTGGTTCTGGTGGGTGCGGGGCAGGCCTCGGCACAGTGTATCGAAACCCTGCGCAAAAAGGGTTTCCAGGGACAGATCGACCTCGTGGGCGACGAGCCGCACCTGCCGTACCAGCGGCCACCCCTATCCAAAAAGTATCTTGCGGGCGAACTGGGTCTCGATCGCCTGACCATCCGCCATCAAACCTTTTTCGATGAACACCGCGTCAGGCTGCACCTCGGCCGCAAAGTATCGGCTATCGATCGCGTCGACCGGGCAGTGACGCTGGCGGATGGTCATCGTCTGCCTTACGACGCTTTGGTGCTCGCCACCGGCAGCGTCGCTCGTCAATTGCCGCTGCCGGGCGCAGATCTTGCCGGTGTGCACTACCTCAAAGACATTGCCGATGCCGACCGGCTGCGCAGCGAAATCGCCCCGGGGCGACGAGCGGTAATCATTGGTGGGGGCTATATCGGCCTCGAGGCGACGGCGACCCTGCGGCATCTCGGCATGGAGGTCACGGTACTCGAGATGGCCGATCGCGTGATGGCGCGAGTGGTGGCTGAGCCGATCTCGCGCTATTACGAAGCCGAACACGCGGGGCACGGCGTGCGGCTCTTGTTGCGCGCGGCAGTCAATGATTTGGTAGGCGATGCGCACGGTCGGGTCTGTGCCGTGAACACGGCAGCGGGACAAATCGAGGCCAATATCGTGATCATTGGCATCGGCGTGATGGCTAATGATGCGCTCGCGCGCAGCGCCGGGCTGGCCTGTGACAACGGCATCCTCGTCGACATGCACTGCCGCACCGACGATCCGCTCATTTATGCGATCGGCGACTGCAGCAATCACCCCTCGCTGCGTTACGGCAGACGAGTACGTCTCGAGTCGGTGGACAATGCCTTCGAGCAGGGCACCGCCGCAGCACTCAATATTCTGGGCGGCGATCACCAACATGATCGCATACCGTGGTTCTGGTCGGACCAGTACCACCACAAGCTGCTGATCGTCGGCCTCTCGCAAGGCCACGATCGGGTCGTGCTGCGCGGTGACCCTGCAAAGAACTCGTTTTCCTGCTGCTATCTGCAGGCAGATGGCGAGCTACTGGCCATCGACACGGTCAATCAGGCCAAAGATCAGATGGCCGCCCGCAAGCTGATCGCTGCACGCGTCAAGCTCGACGCCGCTAAAGCAGCCGACACCTCGATCGCCCTCAAAGATTGCGTATTGCCGGCTTAGTCAGATCGGGATAGGCGCCAAGCCGAAGAATGAGCAGCGCCGAGATCGCAAACATCGCGACATAAACCCAGAGCGCCGGCGTATGCGTGCCAAGCACGTCAAAGACGCGATTGGTGACGATGACCGCGGTGCCCGAACCCAGCGTCCATGAGGCGTACTGCCAACCGTAGTTCTCGCCATAGGCGCGATTGCCAAAGTAACGCGTGACCAGCACGGCGATGACATCGAGTTCGGCACCAGCGGCGAGCCCTATGCACACCGCAGCGACGAGCGCCGTCGTCCCGCTCGCATCGAGCGCGAGCATCGACACGCCAATGAGCGGGAAAGCCAAAATTGCCGAAGCGACTCGCGGCGCAAAAAATCGATCCATCAAGAAACCGGCAAATGCTCGGCCCACGATCAGCGCTAGCCCGAGCGCCGCCTGTACCGCAGCGGCCTGTTCGGGTTCGATGCCGCGGGCTCGCAGGATGGGAACGAGCGGAATCAGTACGCCACCAATGCCGAAAGCGAGCGATAAAAACGCTACGAACATCAGCCAGAAATTTTTGGTACGCCGCGAGTCGGCCGCGCTGTAGCCCACCAGCGGCGGCGCGGTTACCACTGTCGCTGCAGCACGATCAGGCGCGACCAGATCCGGTGCAACGCCATCGAGGCCGAGGCCGACATCAGCGGGCGAGTCGCGCAGTTTCATGAAGACGATCGGCAGCGTGACCCCCAGCATCAGTACGCCGAGTCCGACATAAGCGCCACGCCAGCCGACCGTACCGATCAAATATTGCGAATAGGCCGACAACACTGCACCTCCAATGCCGATGCCCGCCAATGCCGCGCCAAAGGCCTGGCCGCGCCGACGATCGAACCACGCGGCAATCACCCGCGAATAAGCGATCGATGAAGTGCCTGCACCGATCAGCGGCATCAGCGCGAATACGGCGTAGAAGTGCAACAGGCTATCGCTCAACCAATAAAGCGAAATCATCGACGCAGCGACCAACACCACACCGACGAGCGCCCAGCGTCGCACGCCCTGTCGATCAAACCATTTGCCAATGTAGAGCGACGACACCACGGTCACCACGGTGCCGATCAAGGTGACGATCGCGTATTCGGTCTGGCTCCAGCCGAATTCCTGCGTGATCGGTCCCTGGAATATGCCGATGGCAAACAGATTGACGGACGCGATGCCCGTAGCGAGACCGATCATGGTCGAGAACACGAGGCCACGCGTGCCCTGCGGCAGGGCTGCGAGCACTGCCGCCACGATCGCCAGCGCAATCACTGCGCCGCGGAAAAGGGGTGGTACGAAAAACACACCCACCAAACACACCGCCGCCAGCGCAACGAAGCGTCGATCGAGGTTCAGCGCTGCGTGCTCATCGGACGTATTCGCCTGCTGCATGCTCCCCCCAGCTGACCGCTGCGGCTCGGTACAATGCCGAAGCCCAAGCGATCATACCGGAGCCGAGATGCGTATCACCTCAATCACGATGCTGCTCATTGCGTTCTCTTCCATCACGGTCGCGACCACGGCGTCGGCAGAGAAGCGAAAGAACATGGTTGCCATTGCCATTCACGGTGGTGCCGGCGTCATTCCACGCGATCAGCTCGGACCGGATGATGGCGCGAGCTACCGCGCCGGCCTCTCCGAGGCGCTCGATGCGGGCTATGCCGTGCTCGCAGCCGGCGGCAACAGTCTCGATGCGGTCACCACAGCCGTCCGTTTGCTCGAGGATAATCCGCTCTTCAATGCGGGCAAGGGCGCTGTGCTTGCTCATGACGGTTATGCCGAACTCGATGCCTCGATCATGGAGGGACGCACCCTCGCCGCCGGTGCCGTGACCGGCCTGCGCCACGTCAAAAATCCGATCGATCTTGCGCGCCGCGTCATGGAAAACTCGCCGCATGTCTTTTTATCCGGCGCCGGCGCCGAAGAATTCGCGCTCACACAAGACCTGACGCTGGTACCCAACGAATACTTTGTAACTCCGACTCGCAAGCGCCAACTCGAGCGCGTGTTGCAAGGACGCGTCCAGGCGCGCAACGAGCTGCAGGGGCTGGGCACGGTCGGCGCGGTCGCGGTCGATGCGCAGGGCAATATCTCCGCAGCGACCTCGACGGGTGGCATGACCAACAAGCGTTGGGGCCGGATCGGCGACGCACCCGTCATCGGCGCAGGCACCTATGCCAATAACGCGAGCTGCGCAGTGTCGGCGACGGGCCACGGTGAGTATTTCATTCGCTCAGTCGTCGCCTACGACATTTGCGCGCTGGTCGAATACCGCGGCTGGACGCTCGAAAAAGCAGCCAAGGAAGTCGTCCACGGCAAGCTCATTCAGCGCGGTGGCGAGGGTGGCATCATCGCGGTCGACCCGCAAGGTAACGTGGCGATGCAGTTCAACAGCCCGGGGATGTTTCGCGGCATGCGCGACTCCGCAGGTCGCCGCGAAATCGCGATCTACGAAAAATAGCCGGCGAGAAACTCGGCAAAATCTTGCTGCGGCGCGCGCGCCATCGCCTCGGCGACAGTCAACGACTCGGCCGCTTCATCGGCGAATTCGCGTAGTCGCTGCTCGTTGGGCTGGTACAGATCAAGGAAATACGCCTTGTGCGCCGCCGACGTGCGCAGCGCCAGATCAAAGAATGACTCGCCAGTCTCGCGCAACTCGACGATCAGCCGCGCCGAGGGCGTGAGCGCAACGTCATCAAGCTTGGCCGCCTGCGCGGTGAGCGCTGCAGCATAGGGGCGCTGCGGATCGCCCTCGTCGAGCATCTCGCAAGCACCCTGCATCTGATCAAGGATTTCGCGGGCCCATTCGAGCATGGGAACATTGCGCCCGTCGCGAACGAGCGTGAGCCCGGGCTCGCGTCCACGGCACGCCACCGTGACGTGATTGCGGTCGAGCGCCGCCTGCTCGGAAGTATCGATCAGCGGGCTGTCACGCATCAAACAAACCGCCAGAAAAGCCTCGACGAAACGCATCTTGCTCTGGTTGACGCCCACCGGATCGAAGGCGCTGACATCGAGCGCACGCACTTCAACATATTCGACCCCGCCGCGGCGCAGGGCCTTGGTCGGTCGCTCGCCCGATCGCGCGACTCTCTTTGGTCGAATAAACGCGTAGTACTCGTTCTCGATCTGCAGCAAATTGGCATTGAGCTGCCGCCACTGCCCATCCACCTGCACACCGAGCCGTTCGTACTCGGGGTGCGGCTGACTGATGGCACGACTGAGATCGCCGACGTACTCTTCAAGACTGTTGACCGAGATCTCGAGTCCCGCTTGATTGCGATTGCGATAGCCGAGATCACTCATGCGCAACGAGGTCGCGTAGGGTTCCCAGGCCGTACCGCGACCGAACTCGGGCAATTGTTCACCACGTGCGCGCAAAAATGATTTGCACACCGTCGGCGACACGCCAAATAAATAGAGGATAATCCAACCGTAACGACGGTAATTACGCAGCAGATTGAAATAGCTCTCGGAGACGAAATCCTGACCTTCGTCACGTGACTCGCGCGCAGCGGCCCAGATCGGCCACAAGCGCTCGGGAAACGAGTAGTTGAAATGCACGCCCGAGATGGCCTGCATCACGCGGCCGTAGCGGATGCCGAGACCCTCGCGATAAATCGTCTTCATACGCCCGACATTGGAAGGCCCGTATTGCGCGATCGGGATGCTCGCATCGCCATCCACCACGCAGGGCATACTGGTCGCCCACAACAATTCGTCGCCAAGATGGCGATAGATGAACTGGTGCAGATCGCAAAGGTATTGCAAGAGCTCCCAGTTGGTGGTGAAGGTAGGCGTGACGAGCTCGATCAGGGCTTCCGAGTAATCGGTGGTGATGTGATCATTGGTCAGTGCCGAACCCAGTGCTTGCGGATGCAGTGTGGTCGCGATGCGACCTTCAGGATTCACCCGCAGCGACTCTTTCTCGACCCCACGCCGCCCGCCTTGCAGCACGCGCCGTTCACCACTATTGATGACGGCGGCCAGGCGTTTCTCGAAGACGCGGTCGATGCGACTCACGGCTTACCAGAGAATACGGCCCGTGAAAACATCACGGGCCATGGCGAAATCGCCGCGCAGACTGAAGAGTGGATATTTGAAGATGGCCGGGGTGTTCCGTTCGAAAAAATAATGCCCGACCCAGGCCAGCGCATAACCGGTGACCAGACCGCTGAGCAGCAACCACGGGTTGCCCGTCAAAAAAACCAGCAGTAACTGCGCGACGGTAAGAGTTGTGCCGACCACGTGCAGGCGACGCGAGGTCCGACTCGCGTGCTCGCCGAGATAAAACGGGTAAAACTCCTCGAAGGTCCTGAAGGGCATCGCGCCTCTCGCTGGCCTGCCCGCGGGCCGCGCTGCCGCGGCCCCGTTGTTCCGGACGGCCTAATAAGGCATCTTGCCGTGCTGGCCAAAGGGATTTCAAGGCTAAACGTGTTACGAAACCAGAAACGGAGATTGTGCTTCATGATCGATCTGTCTTCGACCCACTGGCCTCGTGCGCTGCTCGCGGGAGTCATGGTCACGCTGACCGCGTGTTCGACCACCGCCACGGTAGCGCCGCCCGCCGCTCGCGAACGCTCCGTGATTGCGCCGGCAACACCCACACCTTATCCCTCGACCTACAAGCCGGCAGCTTCGGTGCCAACGCTGATTCGCGGCGCGACCGTGTTGATCGGTAACGGCGAGCGACTCGATGACGTCGATGTCTTGATGAGCAATGGCAAGATCACTGCGGTCGGGCGCACGCTCGAAGTACCGACGGGCGCAGTCGTGATCGACGGCCGCGGCAAGTGGGTCACGCCAGGGCTCATCGATGTGCACTCGCATCTCGGTGTCTATCCTTCGCCCGGCGTCGAAGCACACTCCGACGGTAACGAGGCCACGTCCCCCTCCACGCCCAATGTGTGGGCTGAACATTCGATTTGGCCACAGGATCCGGGCTTCGAGGCTGCGCTCGAAGGCGGCATTACCACGCTGCATGTGCTGCCGGGCTCCGCCAACCTCTTTGGCGGTCGCTCGGTCAGTGTCAAAAATATTCATGCGGTCAGCTATCAGTCAATGAAATTCCCGGATGCACCGCACGGTCTCAAGATGGCCTGCGGCGAGAATCCCAAACGCGTTTACGGTAATCGTCGTCAGTTGCCCTCCACTCGCATGGGTAATGTCGCGGGCTGGCGTGCGCAATGGATCGAAGCGCAGGAATACATGCGCGATTGGCGGCAGTACGAGGCGCGTAGCGCAGCTAGTGCCAAAGATTTGCGGCCACCGAAGCGCGATCTACGCCTTGAGACGCTCGCCGGCGTGTTGCGCGGCGAGATCCTCATCCAGCACCACTGCTATCGTGCTGACGAAATGGCGATCGTGATCGATATGGCACGCGAGTTCGGCTATCGCGTGAGCACCTTTCACCACGCCACCGAGGCCTACAAAATTTCCAACCTGCTCGCCGAAAACAATATTTGTGCTGCAGTGTGGGCTGACTGGTGGGGCTTCAAAATGGAGTCCTATGACGCGATCCCTGAGAACATGATTCTGGTCGATGCTGCGCCTGGTGGCTGCACGGTGGTGCATTCCGACTCGGCCGAGGGCATACAGCGGCTTAATCAAGAGGCGGCGAAAGGCATGGCCTTTGGCAAGCGCATGGGCATCGATATCAAACCTGAGCATGCCATTCGCTGGCTCACGGCCAATGCCGCCAAGGCGATCGGCCTCGAAAAGCGCATCGGCACGCTCGAGAACGGCAAGATGGCTGATGTCGTTGTCTGGAATGGCAATCCTTTCAGCGTATATGCACTCACCGAACGAATCTATGTCGATGGCGCACTGCGCTTTGATCGCAGCGCGCCACGTAATTTGCCGGAATCCGATTTCCTGCTTGGCCAGCCTGCTGCGGCGGGGGTGATCCGATGAAACTTCTTGCAACGCTATCTTTGCTCGGTGCCGCATTTGCGACCACGCTCGCAGCGCCGGTCGCGCTTACCGATACTGGCGGCAGCTCACTGCTGGTGCGCAATGCCACGGTGTACACCATGACGCATGATGCTGCAGCGGCGCTGAATGGTACCGACGTCCTCGTACAGGATGGACGAGTCACGGCGATTGGCACGGCACTGGCAGCCCCGGCTGGTACTCGCGTCATCGAGGCCAACGGTCGAGCCCTGACCCCGGGAATCTTTGGCGGTCTCGGCCACATCGGTCTCGAGGAAATCGGCCTCGAGCAATCGACCGGTGACTACGCACAGCGACTCGGGCAGATGCGGCCGGAGTTCGACGTGACGCTCGCTTTCAATCCTGAGTCGATGTCGCTCGTAGTGCATCGCAGCAACGGCATCACTTTCAGCGTGCTCGCCCCTGCGGCGGCGCGCGGTGGCAGTCTGGTGGCGGGCCTTGGTGCGCCCATAGGACTCGATGGTTCGGCACCTGCACCCGCGCGCGCGATGTTCGTGGACTTGGGTGGTGACGCCAACGATTTATCGGGCGGTTCACGTGCGGCGCAGTTCATGCTGCTGCGTCAGGCCCTCGTCGAGGCGCGGGCACCTAACCTCGTGATGGTCCATCACGAGCGACTGCTTTCACTCTCGGGTCGACAGGTGCTGCTCGAGTTTCTCAAACGCAACAGTTTATTCGTGCTGCAAGTCGATCGCGCCATCGATATCCGTAATGCTCTGGCTTTCGCTCGTGAAGAGAAACTCAATGTCGCCATCCGCGGCGGTGCCGAAGCCTGGCGAGTTGCAACGGCGCTCGCCGCTGCACGGGTGCCGGTGATTCTCGATCCGCTCGACAATCTGCCCGACAGTTTCGACAAGGTCGGGGCCACGCTCACCAATGCGGCGAGGTTGCGCGCTGCGGGCGTAACGGTTGCGATCTCCATCAACGACACCGACGTCGATGATGCCGGCAAGACCCGTCAGGCCGCCGGCAATGCGGTCGCACACGGCATGCCGAAGTGGGATGCGATCGCTGCGGTCACTCGGGTGCCCGCTGAAATCTTTGGCGTAGCCGACCGCTTCGGCAGCATCGAGCGCGGTCGCACGGCTGATCTCGTGCTCTGGTCAGGCGACCCTCTCGAGGTGTCGAGTCTGCCGGATCTCGTGGTGACAGGCGGTCGCGTACAGACGCTCGAGTCGCGGCATACGGCCCTGCGCGATCGTCACTACGAGCGTGTCAAGGCTGGAATGGCCCGCTGAGTAACTGACATTCTGAGCCTGAAAGCATGCTGGTAGGAGTTGCAGCTCGTCGCGTTGCCGTGATCGGCGGTGCGCGTATTCCGTTCGCGCGGTCGCACGGGGCCTACGCGCAGGTCGGCAATCTGCAGATGCTCACCGCGGCGCTACAAGCCGTCGTCGCCAAATATGGCCTCAATGGCTTGCGCCTCGGCGAGGTGGCGGCAGGCGCAGTGATCAAGCACTCGCGCGATTTCAACCTCGCACGCGAGAGCGTACTCGGCACCACACTGGATCCCCAAACCCCCGCCTTCGATCTGCAACGGGCCTGCGGTACGAGTCTCGAAGCAGCCATTGGCATTGCCAACAAAATCGCGCTTGGGCAGATCGACTGTGGCCTTGCTGGAGGGGTCGATACCGTCAGCGATCCGCCAATCGTCTATCCCCGTGCTTATCAGCAAATTTTGATGCGAGTCTTCCGTGCCAAAACCCTGAGTGGTTGGCTTGCGCCGTTTTTCTCGCTGCGCCCAGGGCATTTTAAGCCGCTGATTCCCGACGCCAGCGAACCGCGCACGGCGCTCTCGATGGGCGAGAGCTGCGAGCAGATGGCCAAGCGCTGGGGCATCAGTCGCGAGGCGCAGGATGCGCTCGCCTGCAACAGTCATCGTCATGCAGCGGCGGCCTGGCAGAGTGGATTCTTTGATGATCTGGTCGTGCCGTTCGAAGGTCTGCAACGCGACGACAATGTCCGCGCCGACAGTACCCCCGAAAAACTCGCGAAGCTGCGGCCGAGCTTTGATCGCTCGGGTTCGGGTACGCTAACCGCAGGTAATAGCACCCCGCTCACCGATGGCGCCTCGGCGGTGCTGCTCGCCAGCGAGTCTTGGGCGCGCGTCCACAATTTGCCGGTGCAGGCCTGGCTCACATTCGGCAAGGCTTGGGCTGTCGATTTTGTCAGCGGCGCAGAGGGCTTGCTCATGGCGCCTGCCTATTCCGTCCCTGCGATGCTCGACGATGCGGGTCTCGGCCTGCAGGACTTCGATTTCTTTGAAATTCACGAAGCTTTTGCGGCGCAGGTGCTGTGCACGCTGGCGGCTTGGGAATCGGCCGAATGGTGTCGTGACAAGCTCGGTCGCAGCACCGCGCTGGGCAGCATCGATCGCAGCAAACTCAACGTGAAGGGCAGCAGCGTGGCGATCGGTCACCCGTTTGCCGCGACCGGCGCACGGATCGTGGCTACGCTGGCGAAGTTGCTGGCCACGAATCCGCAAAGTCGTCGCGGCCTGATTTCGGTGTGCACCGCGGGCGGAATGGGCGTTACCGCAATCCTCGATCGCACCTGAAGCTCAGCGCGTACCTGAACTCCCAAAGCCGCCAGCGCCGCGCGCCGTAGCGGTGAAATCTTCGACGACCTCGAGTTCGACCTGCACCACAGGCACCAGCACCAACTGCGCGATGCGCTCACCGGGCTGCACGGTGTAGCTCGCAGAGCAGCGATTCCAGCACGACACCATCAGCTGACCCTGATAGTCGGAGTCGATCAGACCGACCAGATTACCGAGCACGATGCCGTGTTTGTGACCGAGCCCCGAGCGCGGCAGGATCACCGCCGCCAGCGCCGGATCAGCCACCCAGATCGCGAGCCCGGTCGGCAAAAGTTCTGCCTTGCCTGGCACGAGCTCCAGCGGTGCATCAATACAGGCGCGCAGATCGAGGCCCGCAGAACCCTCGGTCGCATAGGCCGGCAACGGAAAATCTTTGCCGATACGCGGATCGAAAACTCTTACCTTCAGTGCGCGACGACTCATGCCTCTGCTCCTGCCGATCCAAGATTATGTGCTCCGCGAGCTCGCGACTCGGCAAGACGCCAGCCGATGATCTCGAGCAGACGACGTGCCACCTCGTCCTTGCTCGCCGGCCCGAGCTCTAGCCGTCCATCGGCCCAAAGCAAAACGAGTGCATTGTCGTCGCGATCGAAAACCTTGCCCTCGCCCACTTCGTTGGCAGCAATCAAATCGAGTTTCTTTGCAAGCAGTTTGCTGCGGGCGTATTGCTCGACGTCATGAGTCTCGGCGGCGAAACCCACCACGAAAGGACGATCGGCGCGCGCTGCGACCGCGGCCAAAATATCTGCCGTACGCTCGAGTGGCAGATCGATACGCTCGCTGGTTTTTTTGAGCTTGCGTGATGAGCGGGTCGCGGGTCGATAGTCGGCAACGGCCGCAGTACCGACGAGTACATCGAGTCCCGTCGCCTCGCGCTCCACGGCGCTCGCCATCTCTGCGGCGGTCTCGACATCGATGCGTCGCACGCCTTCGGGCGTCGGCAAGCTCACGGGCCCAGCGACCAGCACCACCTCGGCGCCGGCCGCATGCGCCGCGGCGGCCACGGCAAAGCCCATTTTGCCGCTGCTGCGATTGGTGATGTAACGCACGGGATCGATCGGCTCGCGCGTGGGCCCCGCGGTGATCAGCACGCGCAAGCCCGCGAGCGGTCGCGGCTCGTCGTTGGCCGCCGCCACGACCCGAAGCGCCACCGCACGCGGTGGGCGATCGGCAAGCAGCGTCGAGGCCGCTTCCGCGATCTCGGCAGGCTCGAGCATTCGACCCGAGCCGATTTCACCGCAGGCTTGGCTGCCGACATCCGGACCCAACAAATGCACACCATGACGACGCAAGGTAGCGACGTTGTGCTGCGTGACGGGTTTGTCCCACATGACGCGATTCATCGCCGGCGCGAGCGCCACCGGCGATTCGGTGGCGAGAATGAGCGTGGTGAGCAGATCGTCGGCTCGACCCGCAGCCACGCGGGCCAAAAAATCCGCCGTCGCTGGCGCCACGAGCGCGAGGTCGGCCCAGCGGGCGAGCTCGATATGCCCCATCGAGGCCTCGGCAGCCGCGTCCCACAGTTCGGCCCGCACCTCACGCCCCGAGACCGCCTGAAAAGTCGTCGGGGTCACGAACCGCTGTGCGCCGGGGGTCATCACCACCTGTACCTCGGCCCCACGTTCGCGCAGTCGCCGCACCAGATCAGGCGACTTGTATGCCGCGATGCCCCCGCTAACACCGAGCAGGATGCGTCGCCCGGCCAAGGTCGGTGGGGAAGTGGCACTCATCGGTGGATTATCGACCAAGCTGACTAAAAACGTCGATTGACCAAAGATTATGCCGGCCGCGGACTTCGGTTATGGGGCAGTCCAGCGAATTTTGCGACTCGCCCCGCGTCCCTGCAATGCGGAAGCTGCGGCGATTTCTGCGCCGGAGAGTCTCATGTCCCTGACCACACCCCTGCCCTTGCGCGCCTGGTCTAGCGGTGAGCGCCCCCGCGAAAAACCGCTCGAGCGCGGGGTCGGCGCTCTCTCCGATGCGGAGCTGCTCGCGCTACTGCTAGGCACCGGTACCCGTGGCAGCGATGCGCTCGAACTCGCCCGTCGTTTGCTGCACGATCACGATGGCTTGCGCAATTTGCTCTCGGCGCCGGCGAGTCGAATGTTGGGCGCGCACGGCATGGGTCCGGCGCGTGTAGCGGCGCTGCAGGCGTCGCTCGAACTCGCTCGTCGTCACTACGGGGCCGCGCTACGTGCCGGGGTCTCGCTGAGTTCACCCCTCGAAACCCGCCGCTTTCTCAATGCGCAGTTGCGCGATCGGCCGTACGAGGTGTTCTGCTGTCTTTATCTGGACAACCGACATCGCCTGATCGCCTTCGAAGAATTGTTCCGCGGCACCATCGACGGCGCCAGCGTGCATCCGCGCGAGGTTTTGCGACAAACACTGGCGCATAACGCAGCAGCAGTCATCCTCGCGCACAATCACCCCTCGGGCATTGCCGAGCCGAGTCGCGCAGACGAGCTCATTACCGTACGACTGCGCGATGCGCTCGCGCTAGTCGATGTGCGTGTGCTCGATCACCTGATCGTCGCCCGCCCAGATACCCTCTCGCTCGCCGAGCGCGGTGTCTTGTAACAAGGGTCGCGGTATATTTCGCGGCGATGAGCGGAAACCTTCACGCTGCCATGGCGCTACACCGCAAGGGTCGATTACGCGAAGCCGCGCGGATCTACCAAAAAATTCTGCAAGCGCAGTCGAACGAAGTGAACAGTCTGCATCTGCTCGGGGCGATCAGGCTCGCCGAGGGGGATGCTGAGGCGGCACGCGCGCTGATCGGTCGCGCGCTCGAACTCAAGCCCGATTACACCGAAGCCCATGTCAACATGGGCTCGGTGTATCGCGCACTTGGTCGGCCTCGCGAAGCGCTCGCCAGTTACGATACGGCACTTTCCATGCGCGCTGATCTGCTCGATGCCCATTACAACCGTGGCGTCGTGCTACAGGAAATAGGCGAGCTTGATGCTGCGCTCTCGAGCTATCGCATCGCCTGCTCGCTGCGCGCCAATCATGCCGAGGCGCTATCGAACTCAGCCTTGATATTTTTGATACGTGGTGACTTGGCGGCGGGCTGGCCGCTTTACGAGTGGCGACTCGCCACGCCGCAGTTTCTCGCAGCTCATCCGCAGAAACTCCCAGGTTCGCGCTGGAGCGGCAACGAATCTTTGGTAGGCAAAAGAATTCTGGTGTTCTGCGAGCAGGGTCTGGGCGATGCGCTGCAATTCGCCCGCTACCTGCCCCTGTTGGCCGAGCGGGAGCCACAGGCGCAGATCACTGTCTCGGCGCGGCCCGCCCTGCACCGAATATTCTTGCGTCTACACGGCGTCTCGGCGGTGATCGACGGCGTCCAGGGAGGGGGTTTCGACTTCCACTGCGCCTTGCTCAGTCTGCCGGGAATATTCGGTACCACGCTCAAAGATATTCCGTCGGTACAGACACCGTATCTTTCGGTCGATCAGCAATGGGTCGCGAGTTGGCGTAAATCTGTCGACGAAGCGCTGGCGGGTGAGCGCAGGCCGCGCGTTGGTCTGATGTGGAGTGGAGGCCAAGTCACGCCGATCAAAGGTCGAAGCATTCCGCTCGCCATGCTCGGCGAACTGCTCGCGCTGCCGGTCGACTTCATCAGCCTGCAAAAAGAAATCTCGCCCGACGATGCCGCCTTGCTGCGGACCCTGCCCAAGCTGCGTCATTTCGGAGCCCCGTTCTCAGACGTGCAGCAAACCGATTTCGCCGATACGGCAGCGATCATTTCGCAACTCGATTGGGTGATCAGTGTCGACACCAGCGTTGCCCATCTCGCTGCCGCGCTGGGCAAAGAGACCTGGATTCCCTTGCCGAAGGTCAGCGACTGGCGCTGGCTCGAGGGCCGCAGCGACAGCCCCTGGTACTCGCAGGTACGGCTCTTCCGGCAGACGACGGCTGGCGATTGGGCACCGGTGCTTAGGGAGATTCGGGCCGGCATTACCGCGAGGCTATGGGCGGACGGTTGCCAGCGGCGGGCCGGACTGGTATAAAAGCGGCCCTTTGCTCGGGGGCCAAAGCACCCGGTCTTACTTAAACTACTGATTTCAAAAGGTTTCCTACGATGTCCCGCGTCTGCGAACTCACTGGAAAGCGCCCGACCACGGGCAACCGCGTCTCGCACGCGAACAACAAGAAGCGTCGCCGCTTCCTGCCCAACCTGCACACGCAGCGTTTCTGGCTCGAGAGCGAGCAACGCTGGGTCTCGTTGCGCGTCAGCACCAATGCGCTGCGCACCATCGAGAAGAACAGTCTCGACGCGGTGGTCACCGACCTTCGCGCCAAGGGCATGAAGATCTGAGACGGAGCACTGAGTCATGCGCGAAAAGGTCAAGTTGCTGTCGACTGCAGGTACCGGTCACTTCTATGTGGCGATGAAGAACAAGCGTCTGCATCCCGAGAAGATGGACGTCAAGAAATACGATCCGGTCGTGCGCAAGCACGTTGCCTACAAGGAAACCAAGATCAAGTAATCCCGAATCGAATAAGCAGGGCGCCCCGCACCGCGCGAGGGCTCTGCCGCAACGAAAGTCCTGCCATTGCGCAGACCTTTTCGTTTAACGTCGGTCATCAATGCCCGAACTACCCGAAGTCGAGACCACCTGCCGCGGGATAGCGCCGCACGTCTGCGCTCGACGCATCGAAGATTTTTTGTTGCATGAGACCCGGCTGCGCTGGCCGGTGTCGCGCACCGTCGTTCCGCAACTGCGCGGCGCCGTGATCAAGAGCGTCAGACGCCGCGCCAAATATCTGCTGCTCGACATCGAGCGCACCGATGCCGATTCGCATGCAACGCTGATTCTGCACCTTGGCATGTCGGGCAATTTGCGCGTGCTGCCGCGAGCGACGCCCAGACTGAAGCACGATCATTTCGATTTGCTGCTCGATTCGGGAATAACGCTGCGCTTCAATGATCCGCGACGTTTCGGCTCGCTGCATCTCGTAAGCGGCGACCCGAATCAGCATCCGCTGTTGGCAGCGCTGGGACCCGAACCGCTCAATGACGCCTTCGATGCCGAATATCTTTGGCATAGATCGCGAGCACGTCGTGTTGCCGTCAAACCCTTTTTGATGAACGGACATGTGGTGGTCGGCGTCGGCAATATCTACGCCAGCGAAGCGCTATTTCGTGCTGGCGTGCGCCCCGGTCGTCAGGCGAGGCATCTCAAGCGTGACGAAATCGCGCGGATCGTCGCAGCCATCAAGCAGGTTTTGGCGATGGCGATCAAAGTCGGCGGAACGACCCTGCGAGACTACGTCGGTGCCGACGGTACGCCGGGCTACTTCAAACAAAAACTGTTCGTCTATGAACGCACGGGCGAGCCCTGCAGAAAGTGTGGCGAAGCCATCCGTCATCGCGTTCAGGCGCAACGCTCGACCTATTGGTGCCATGCATGCCAGCGCTGAGTCGCCGACGACTGCGCACACACTTCGCACGCGTCGATCCGGTGATGGCAGCACTCATCAACGCGGCGGGGCCCTACCGCCTACGCGCCGTCGTCTGCTCCTCGCCGTTCAAGCACCTGACGCAGGCTATTATTTCGCAGCAAATCAGCGGCCGCGCCGCCGCCGCCATTCTCGGCCGGTTCGTCGCGCTGTTCGGGGTAGATGCTGCAGGCAAAGAATTTCCTGCTCCGGAATCGATCTTGGCCGTAGATCACTCGACTCTGCGTAGTGCCGGGCTTTCGGCGAGCAAAGTCGCGGCGGTGCGCGATCTTGCGAGTAAAACGCTTGCGGGGGTAGTTCCGGACAGTGCCACGCTACAGCGCTTGACCGATCAACAAATCATTGAACGCCTCACCGTGGTGCGCGGTATCGGTGCCTGGACGGTACAGATGATGCTGATGTCCCAGCTCGGTCGTGAGGATGTGCTGCCGATCAATGATTACGGCGTCCGCAATGGTTTTCGCCTTGCCTATCGGCGGCGCGCCCTGCCTACGCCGGGCGAGCTACAACGTTACGGAGAGCGCTGGACGCCTTATCGCTCGGCGGCTGCCTGGTATCTTTGGCGTGCCGTCGATCTGCAGAAGGCAGGCGACGCGGACCTCAAGGCTTTGCCAGCTGCGCCTCGCGGTGCTGGCGCAAGGCGTCGGCCACGACCGGGTGCACGAACTCGCTGACATTGCCACCGAGCGCAGCGATTTCGCGCACTAGCGTCGATGAGATGAAGGTGAATTGCTCCTGCGGCGTCATGAATACGGTCTCGATCGTCTGGTCGAGATGGCGTGTCATGTTGGCGAGCTGGAACTCGAATTCGAAATCGGATACGGCGCGCAAACCACGAATGATTACATTGAGGCCGTTTTCTCGGGCGAAATCCACCGTCAGACCCGAGTAGCCGCGCACCTCGACATTGGGCAGATCGACCAGTACCGCGCGCGCGAGATCAACACGCTTCTCGAGCAGAAAACGCGTCGCCTTGCTGGGATTGGCAGCGATCGCAATGACCACACGGTCAAAGATTCCAGCCGCACGACGCACGAGGTCGTGATGCCCGTTGGTGATCGGATCGAAAGTTCCCGGATAGACCGCGTTACGCGCCATGTGTCCCCCGTGTTGTCGGCTCCACTCGACGGAAAAGATGATAACCGACCTCGCCGGCCGTGCCTTCGCGCCAGGGCTGCCAGTTAGCAGGCAAGGCGTCGAGCGCTGTGCCGACCGGGGCCTCGACATAAACGAATGCCTCAGGCGTAAGCCAGCCGTTGCGCTCGAGTCGCGAGGCAACCTCGGTCCAAAGACCGGCAGCGAACGGCGGATCGATGAAAACGATCGCGAACATGGCCGCCGGTGCGAGCTGCAAGACCGACAGCGCATCGGCGCGACTGGTCTCCACTCGATCGGGCTCGGCACGCCACTCGACCAACAGTTCGCGCAAGGCCGCCGTGGCCCGCGCATCAGTATCGATGAAATGAACCTGGGCGGCGCCGCGCGACAAGGCCTCGAGGCCGAGCGCACCACTACCGGCAAAGAGGTCGAGCACCCGTGCACCGCGAATGACCGGCGCTAGCCAGTTGAACAAGGTCTCACGTACACGATCGGGCGTCGGTCGGATGTCGGGACCCGCAGGGAAGCGCAAGCGGCGAGCACGCCAAGTGCCGGCGATGATGCGCAACTCGCGTATCTGGCGGCGGTTCGTGGCCATTTGCGGCGCAGGGTAGCCTAAAATCCGCCCCCGCATGGCGAGCGAATCAAAACCCGGCTTTTTCCAACGACTGAAGGATCGCCTGACGCGGCCAGGCGGCAGCATCGGTTCAGGCCTTGCTCGCCTTTTCGGTGCGCGGCGGATCGACGACTCGATTCTCGAGGAACTCGAGTCGCGACTGCTCGCCGCAGATGTCGGCGTGCAAGTCACCGAAGAATTGCTCGATGGTTTGCGCAAGCGCGTAGCCCGCCAACAACTCGACAATGTCGATGCGCTGCTTGCAGCCTTGCGCAGCGACATCACGGCGCTGCTGGTGCCGGTTGCCAAGCCGCTCGTCATTGATCGCAGCGTGAAGCCCTACACCATCCTTGTCGTCGGCGTGAACGGTTCGGGCAAGACCACGACCATCGGCAAGCTCGCACATCGTTATCGCAGCGCGGGCCTCAAGGTAATGCTCGCTGCAGGCGACACCTTTCGCGCCGCTGCCGTCGAACAGATAGGTATCTGGGCCGAGCGCACGGGCGCCGAGCTCATCGCACAGCAGACCGGTGCCGACCCCGCCGCCGTGGCCTTCGATGCCTTCGCCGCAGCCCGTAGTCGCGGCGCGGATATTTTGATCGCGGATACCGCCGGTCGACTGCAGGCGCAAGCGCATCTCATGGAAGAACTGCGCAAGGTGCGCCGCGTCCTCGGCAAAGCGGATCCCGCGGCACCCCACGAAGTATTGCTGGTGCTTGATGCCAATCAGGGGCAGAACGCGCTCTCGCAGGCGCTGCAATTCCATGAGGCTGTAGGGGTCACGGGACTCGTACTCACCAAGCTTGACGGCACGGCAAAGGGTGGCATCGTGCTCGCGATTGCGCGCCGCCTGAAGCTGCCGATCCGTTTCATTGGTATCGGCGAGGGTGCCGAAGATTTCGGCGAGTTCGATGCCGCCGCTTTCGCCGCCGCATTGATCGAGGGAGGCAGTTCCACGTGATTCGTTTCGATCATGTTTTCAAGCGCTATCCGAATGGTCGCGAAGCGCTGCACGACGTGTCTTTTGAGGTACGCGCGGGCGAACTCGTATTTCTCACGGGACGCAGCGGGGCGGGTAAGAGCTCGGTGCTCAAACTGATGACGCTGCTCGAGCGACCGACCCGCGGCACGGTCACGGTCAACGGCCAAGACACCGGCACTTTGCCGATGCGGGCGATTCCAGCATTTCGGCGGCGACTCGGCATCGTGTTTCAGGACCATCAACTTTTGATGGATCGACCGGTGTACGACAACGTGGCGCTACCACTGATGGTTTCGGATACGCGCTTTCGCGATATCGACAAACGCGTGCGCGCGGCACTCGATCAAGTCGGGTTACTCGACAAAGAACGGGTGTCGCCTGCGGAACTTTCAGTTGGCGAACAACAACGCGTAGGGATTGCGCGTGCGGTGGTAGCGCGACCCACGGTACTGATCGCAGATGAACCAACCGGTAATCTCGATCACGGACTCGCACGCGAAGTGATGCAACTCTTTCGCAGATTTCAGGATGCCGGCGTCACGGTACTGATCGCCACGCATGACATGGCGCTCGTGCGTGAGTTCTCGCAGCGCGAGATTCTGATCGACGACGGCAAAGTATTCAGCGGCGTCCAAGCGGAGCGTGCCTCGTGACCTCGCCCATCATCTATCTCACGCGACACGCACAGGCGTTTCTCGGCGCGCTCGGCAGATTGCTGCGTCGGCCGCTCGGCAGTCTGTTGACGCTGCTGGCCATTGCCGTTGCGCTCGCGCTGCCGGCCTCGCTCTGGTTGCTGGTCAAAAATGCACAACTCGCCACAGGTGATACCGGCGACGCCATCGAGATTTCGGTGTATTTCCGCCCGGGTGCAGCGCTGGAGAAAGCCGAGCAACTCGCTGCGTCGGCGCGCGTCAGGACCGAAGCAGGTACGGTGACCGTGATTTCCGCCGATGTCGCACTCGAAGAATTTCGCCGCTACTCGGGCTTTGGGGCAGCACTCGATTCCCTACAGGGCAATCCGCTGCCCCACGTCATCACAGTCAAACCGAAGCCCGATTACGCCAATCCTCGAGGCGTCGAGTCGTTACAGAAATACCTGCGGGCCTGGCCCGAGGTGGACAGCGTACAGGTGGACGGCGAATGGGTCCGCCGACTCAGCGCCATCCTCGACTTGATGCGCAACGTGCTCGGTGCTTTTGCGGGTTTGCTGGCGCTCGGCGTGTTGGTGGTCATCGGCAACGCCATCCGACTCGAAATCGGCGCTCACCGCGCGGAAATCGAAGTCACCAAGCTCGTCGGCGGATCAAACGCTTTTGTGCGCCGACCTTTTCTCTACGAAGGGTTTTTCCTCGGCTTGCTCGGCGGGCTGCTGGCCACCGGCATCACGGTGATTCTGGTGGTCGCGCTCGCCGAACCCGTCAGTCGCGTGTCGGCGCTGTACGGTGGACGCTATTTACTGAGCGGACTCGACCTCCTCGAAGCGGCGGCGCTCATTGGGCTCTCCGCGTTGCTCGGCGTCATTGGGGCTTGGCTCGGAGCAGCTCTATTAATCGCGAAAATCGAACCAAGAGAGTAGCGAAATTGTCTTTTTGATTTACTCATGAATCAATAAAGACGTGATCGAATCTTGGGTCGGATTAGCACTCAAAACACCCGAGTGCTAGAATTCGGCCGGAGGTTACGACCCCATGTCCACACAGGTTCTCGCGCCCCGTTACACTGATCTGTCGCTGACCGGCCCGCTTGGCAGCCTCGACGCGTACCTCGACCGCGTGTCGAAGGTGCCGGTGTTGTCGCGCGAAGACGAACAGTCGCTGGCACGCCGCTTTCGTGAAGAAGGCGATGTCGATGCCGCACGTGCACTCGTACTCTCGCATCTGCGCTTCGTGGTGTACATTGCCCGCGGCTACTCGGGATACGGGCTGCCGATGGGCGATCTGGTGCAGGAAGGCAACGTCGGACTGATGAAAGCCGTGAAGCGCTTCGATCCCACAATCGGTGTGCGCCTGGTGTCCTTCGCTGTGCACTGGATCCGCGCCGAGATTCACGAGTACGTGCTGCGCAACTGGCGGCTCGTCAAAGTGGCCACCACCAAGGCGCAGCGCAAACTTTTCTTCAACCTGCGTCGCCTCAAAAAAAATCTGACCTGGTTGTCGCCCGAAGAGACTCGTACCGTCGCCCGGGAACTTAGCGTCAGCGAATACGAAGTCACCGAGATGGAGCGACGACTCGCAGCGCGTGATCTGTCGTTCGATCCGACACCGGCCGAATCCGAAGAAGACGAAACCTACTCCCCCGCCACCTATCTGCCCGCACCCGATGCCGACCCGGCTACGCAAGTGGAAAGCGAAGAGTGGGAAGATGACACCCACGAACGCTTGGCCGCAGCGATGCAAGCGCTTGATGCCCGCAGTCGCGACATTCTCGCGAGCCGCTGGATGGCGGGCGATGCCGAGAAAGCGACCCTGCACGACCTCGCCGCCAAATACGGCGTTTCGGCCGAGCGCATTCGTCAGCTCGAAGCGAACGCGATCAAAAAATTGCGCGGCTTGATGGTCGGGCCGGCCTGATCGGCGGCCGACTCACTCGCCGACCCGCTCAAAAGCAGACCAACTCAATCGACCCCAGTTTCGGGCGCTGGCGGCGTGGTGGCCTTGGCATAGCCGCGCGGTCGGATCGCCACGGTATTCACGATGCGCGTGCAGCGCGTCCCGTCGCGCAAATAAAAACCGTATTCGAACGAGGGGGTCGCCCGGTGGTCACGCGCAAGTGCTGCGCGGATTTCGCGCTCTAGAGTCGCCGGAAACTCGAAGCGCAGTTCGAGATCGGTGCTGCCGCCGTGCTCGAAATCGACGGTGAACCCGCGCGTCCATACCGAATAACCGGGGAATACTCGAGCGCAGGCGAGTGCCGCGATCGGATCAGCGAGTGCGGCCTGATAGCCGCCGAACATCACCCCGCCCGGATTACGCGAAATCGCATTGAGCGGCAGCCGAATGCGCACACGCCGCCATTCGCGATCCATCTCCAGCACCTTGATGCGCATGAACCAGAACGGCGGATAAAACTCGAGCATGCGCGCATCCGACAAGATGCGACGATCGGACATGAAGCGCAGAAAGCGCTGCATCAACCGCGGACGCGGCGGCTTGGGGGGCGACTGACTCACGGATTGAGCGCCTCTTCGAAAACGATACTGTGCAACATCGCGGTGCGCACGGCGTTCGGTGAATAGCCCCCCGCCAGCGTGATCACCAGCGGCACGCCGAGTTTGCGACTCCAGTCGAGTACACAGCGCTCGCGGGCGCGGACCCCGGCCTCGGAGAGGCGAAATTTGCCGTAACGATCGCCCTCGGCCACATCGACTCCGGCCAGATAAAACACGATGTCAGGGCAAAAATCTTTGGTGAGTGCAGGCAGATTTTCTTGCAGTGCAGACAGATAGGCGTCGTCATCGATGCCAGCGGGCAAACCGACATCGAGCGTCGAGCGCATCTTGCGCGCCGGATAGTTCTTCTCACCATGAATCGAGAAAGTGAACACCGACTCGTCACCTTCAAAGATTGCGGCTGTGCCGTTCCCCTGATGGACGTCGAGATCGACCACCAGCGCCCGTTCGATGCGACGATCGGCCTGCAGTCGGCGGATGGTGATGGCGATATCATTGAGCACGCAAAAGCCTTCGCCATGATCGGCAAAAGCGTGGTGGGTACCCCCAGCGAGATTACCGGCACGGCCATCCTCGAGCGCTGCGCGGGCGGCGAGCAAAGTACCCTGCACGGCAAGACGCGAACGGCGTAGCAAGCGCGGTGACCACGGCACACCGAGTGCGCGCTGCTCGGCTGCACTCAGACCGTGACCAAACAAGCGATCAAGGTATTCGCGAGTGTGCACGCGCTCGAGATCGGCGCGCGCCGCTTCGTCAGGAAGCATGATGCGTTCGGCCGGCAACAGACCGGCAGCGCGCAGCCGATCGTGGACGAGGGTGTATTTCACCATCGGGAACGGGTGCCCTTCGGGCAGGGGCAGGTAATAGTCCGGATGGTGACTGACTTTCAAGTTGGGTCCGAATCGGCTAGAAGTAACGACATCTCAGGGGAGTACGATGCACCAGTCGCTCACCGGCGGAATGGTAGTCAGCCGGGCGCTGGCACGCTACGGCATTCGCACCGTCTTCTCGCTCGCGGGGGCCTCGCACACTTTCCTGCTCGAGGCTTTGCAGCGGGACGGCTTGCGCATCATCAGCAATCGGCATGAATCCGGCTGCGTGAGTGCCGCCGACGGTTACGCCAGGGTCACGGGTCGTCTTGGCGTTGCGCTAATCATCGCGGATCAGGGCATGCCCAATGCCATCAACGGCATCGCCACCGCTTTTCATGCCTGCTCGCCGGTGCTGGTGTTGGTTGCGCGACTACCGGACTCGTGGACCGAAGCCGAATCGGAATATGACAACCTCAAGCATCCGCTGGTGGGCAGTATCAGCAAGTGGGCGCGTACCGTGCCGACTGCAGAGCGTCTGGCCGAATACGTGGATGCCGCGGCCAAACGCGCGCTGACGGGCCGGCGTGGTCCGGTGGTGCTGCAGATTCCACAGGAGTTCCTGCAAGCCAAAGTTACCGATGCAGCCGCTTTAATGCCGCCCATCCCGCAAGCCGCCCGCCCCGCTGCCGACTCTGCAGCCATTCTGCACGCGGCGCAGTTGTTGCAGACAGCAAAGAAACCGCTGCTGATTGCGGGGGCAGGTGCCTGCCATGGCGAAGCCAGTGATGCGCTGCGCGCGCTCGTCGAGCGCTGCGATCTGCCCATCGCAGGCAATGGACTCGGCCGCGGACTCGTGCCTGAAGATGGCGTTCGCTCATTCAGCTGGCCCGTCATGCAACTCGTGGCGCGCGAGGCCGACGTGGTCTGCGTGATCGGTGCGCGCCTGAAGCAGCGTCTCGGCTATGGCCTGCCACCACGCTTCGCTGCGAACGCACAATTCATCCAGATCGACATCGAGGCCGAAGAACTCTCGCGCAATCGTCGCATCGGCGTCGCGATCGTCGCCGATGCCGGGCTCGCTTGTCGGCAAACTCTGGAGGCGCTCGATACTCAGGCTTTCGATAGCGTTGCGACCCGCGCTAGCAAGACGGTGGGGCGAGCCGCTTGGGTACGCGAGGCGCTACAGGCCAGATTCCAATATCTCGATACGCTGGCCGACTCAAAGATTTCGACAGATGTCATCCATCCGCTCGTACTCGGGCGGGCGATTGCCCGACGTGTGGACGCCGCGGCGATCGTGATCGGCGATGGCGCCGATATCCAGAATTGGATGTACGCCGCACTACCCGTTCGGCAGGCACCAGGGTTTCTCGATCACTACCCGATGGGGGCGATGGGTGTCGGCACGCCGCTTGCCGTGGGCGCCGCCGCAGCCGCGCGCGAAATCGCTGAGCAAACGGGGATCCAGCCCAGGCA
>VGUP01000013.1 GCA_016874175.1 Gammaproteobacteria bacterium
TGCATTTCGTCTCGCCGATATATTTCAAAAACCACTAGAAGAGATCTTTCAATGGGATAAAGAAAACGTGTGAAAACCCAAATAGTGTTAAAGAGGAAGCAGAGATTGATCTCAAAGTATCGCAATGAAATCTTCGTCGGCTGCTTGGTCTATGCCGCGCTTGTAGCCAAAGACCTCGTTAGCCTCTTACGGTAGCTCACCTAGAGCGTCGACGGTCAGGGCCCCCGTTGGCAGCAAGGGTCGAAGTTATTTATGAACTCATCTTGGCGGACCGCGTTAGAATTTCCAAATTGAATTCGCCAATACTTGAGGTCAGTTCCACATATGTTTCGTCGCCTGATCATCGTTACTTTGATGTCTTTGATCGCCGTATCGAAAGCGGTCCATGCTGATACCGAGCGAACGGCAGCCGCTTTGTCTGCCAGCGTGGTGTGGCTCGAGAAACTAGACGCGCGCGACTACGCGGCCACATGGCAGTCCGCTGCCTCGACCTTCAAGGCGGCATTGTCAGTCGAGGCGTGGCAACAGGCGTCTCGCCCCGTACTTGAACCTTTGGGCGCTGTGAAGAGCCGCAGCAAAGCTGCTGCCACATACACCAAAACGCTACCCGGTGCTCCGGATGGTGAATATGTGGTGTTGCAGTTCAACTCCAGCTACGACAAAAAAGCAGACGCGGTCGAAACGGTCGTAGCGACGTTGGATGCCGACGGCCAGTGGCGCGTTGCGGGTTATTTCATTAGATAGGCGCGGGATGCCGCGTGGTCTGCGGCGCAACGTCGCATACTGATCAATCGCAGCAAGGAGCAGGGCGTCTTACGCGAGCATTCTAATGGTCTGCTTAGTGGTCGCGTTGAGGGCGATCGGCGCTATCAAAACTAAATTCTTACTGACACTCAGCGTCCTTTGATCGTTCACTGGCTCTGCGTGCAGAAGTTTTGTCGTAAAAACGGCCCGTCAAAAACACGATATTTACTTACACACTTCCTTACACACCGCTTTGTGACATCTGTAAGTCATTGATGGCCAATAGGGATCTCTCAGTCGAGTCTTCTCGGTGCTGCCGATGAATGCACCCGCGGGTGCAAGAGCGACCGGGGCTGACGGGTCGGCGGCAGGGGCGGGATAGCTGCCCGTCAACAGCGCAAGCGCTACCCCGACGTAGGCCAGGGCTCGACATCGAAATTTTTTGTTCAAAAAAGGCTCCTCTGGGACGCAGCGACAAATACAGCGCGCCGTCTCGTGCATCGACAGTAGCGCTTGCTGCCGCCGGGTTCGGTTCGGCAGCGGACATCCGTAAACGAGCGCACCGTGGCCGACCATAGCGGAATTCGCGCCCAAGGCTGTTGTCACTCACGACCGACCCCTATCATTGATCAATGTCGGGACGGATGCGAAATTTCGGGCTGATTTTTCTCTGCGGGCTGGCGCTCGCCGCAGCGCTCGCAGCCGCCGAGCAGTCGACGTTCTCGCCGAAGTCGGTCGTGGTGCCCCAAATATCGGGTCGTATCGAGCTCGACGGTCGACTCGATGAGGCTGAGTGGCAGGACGCGGTGAAGATCACCGACTTCCAGCAGTTTTCGCCGGGCAACGGCGAGCCGCCCTCGGAGCCGACCGAATTTTTGCTCGCCCTCGACGCCGACAACCTCTACGTTGCTGTGCGTTTCACCGACTCAGACCCGGCCGGTATCAAGCGCTCGCAGCTGGTGCAGGGGCAGGGCGTCTTCAACGACGACTATGCACAGATCCTGCTCGATACCTTCAATGACCGACGGACGGGCTATATCTTTTACATCAATGCCAACGGTGTGCAGCGCGACGGTCTGCTGCTGGGTGGCGTGTCCTACAACATGGACTGGGATGGTATCCGGCAGGCAGCCTCCACAGTCAATGATTCCGGTTGGCAGGCCGAGATCGCGATTCCCTTCAAGACACTGTCTTTCGATCGCAATGCAGATACTTGGGGAATTAATCTGATCCGCTCCATCCGCCGCAAGCGTGAGGAAGTCGCCTGGTCGCAGCGCGATCGACGGATCACGCTCGATGTGAGCGGCGAGCTGCGCGGCATGCCCGGCCGCGAGCAGGGTCGAGGTCTCGACCTTGTGCCCTCGGCCGCGATCAGCGAGCGCGAGAACTTCATCGGGAATAGTTCGAGCCGGCTTGCTAAGCCCTCGCTGGACGCATTTTGGCGCATCACGCCCTCGCTTGTTGGTGCGCTCACGCTGAACACCGATTTCTCGGCCACCGACGTCGATGACCGGCAAGTCAATCTCACGCGGTTTTCGCTGTTTTTCCCAGAGAAACGCGATTTCTTTCTCGAGGACAGCGAAATCTTCGAGTTCGGCGGTTTGACGCAAAATGGCCGACCTTTTTTTCGCGCACCATTGGCCTTTCGGCAGGCGGACAGCCGATTGATCTCGAGGCGGGGGCCCGACTCACCGGCAAGATCGGGCGGAATTCTTTGGGAATACTCGCCGTACGCCAGGAATTGGCAGCCGGTTTCGCCGTCGAGAATGTCTTCGTGGCTCGCGGTTATCGCAGTTTCGGCGAGCAGTCGACGATCGGCGGCATCATTACCTCCGGCGATCCGTCTGGCCTCGGCAACAACACGCTGTACGGCGTCGATCTCGCACTGCGCGATCAGCGTCGTTTCGGCGGCTTCGTCGAGGCGCGTGCCTGGATACAGCAGTCCTCCACGCCCGGCCGCCAGGGTGACGAAGGCGCCTGGGGCGCATCGCTCGCCTGGCCGAACGATCGTATCGAGGCGTTGCTGTCTTACAGCGAGATTGGCCGAGACTTCCGCCCGGCGCTCGGATTTGCCAATCGAACCGGTATCGCCGAATTTCTGGGTAGCTACAGCTATCGACACCGATTCGCGAAAGGCGGATTGCTGCGCAGCTGGCGTCATGGCATCGAGGCCACTGAGGTCAGGGACGACGCGGGTCGACTCGAGTCACGCCGCTTCGTGATCATGCCGTTTTCTTTGGACAATCAGCCCGGCGACATTCTCTCGATGGGTCTGGAACGCCAGACCGAAGTCATTGGGCGCCCCTTCGTACTTCCTGGCGGCGTACGCGTTCCGGTTGGTCGCTACGACTTCGATCGTGCACGTCTCTATGGGCAAACGGCAGGCTTTCGGCCGCTGGCTCTCAACTGGGACTTGGGCACTGGCGATTTCTATGACGGGACGCGGGATGACGCGCGCGTTGGCATCAGTTGGCGACCCAGCAGACACTGGGCGCTAGGGACGACTTTGCAGACGAATCGTCTCGAGTTGCAGGGGCGCGAGTTCACGACCCGCGTCTGGTCGTTGAACGCCAACTATGCGTTCAACGTTCGCTGGGCCTGGCTCAACGTCGCTCAGTACGACAACGTCTCGAAACGTATAGGACTCAACAGTCGCTTGCGTTGGTGGCCTGCCCAAGGGCAAGTGGCGTATCTCGTCGTCAATTACGATTGGCGCGAGGATACGCGCGGCGACTTCCAGCCGTCTCTCGCCGAAACCACAGTGAAGTTCACCTACACGTTTCGCTACTGACCTCGGGCGTCAGTTCTTCTCGACCGTGTAGACGATTTCCGCACTTGCTTCTTTGCCGGTCTCGGTACGCAAGGTCCAGCGATCGTTGATGCTGTAGCGCAACTTCAAAGTATTGATCGCCTCTGCGAGCGAGACGCCATAGCTCACATAGAGTCGGCTCGACAGATATTTGCCGAAGACCAGTGAGGTTTCGTTGGCAAGATTCTGCTCGATGCCGACATCCTCGATACCGATGCGCTGACCGAGCTGCTGCGCGAGGATTGCGCCACCTTGCGCGAGAATGGCATCGCGGCCGCTGCTGGCGATGTTGCTGCTCTGTGCGGTTTCCAGAGTTCCACCAGCTAGAATGAGCGACACCACCTGCGATTGCGGAAGTGAAGGCTCCGAGAAAAAAGTCATCCGTGGTTCGCGCAAGGTGCCGCGGACATTGACACCGGCCTTCACATCCGGAAATTCTTTAGTCGCGCGCAGATCCACGCCCGGATCGCCGAGCAGACCGCCCGAAAAAATCAACCGACCACGCTCGATATCGAGCCGTCTGCCGAGCGCGGCATACTTGCCCTCGGCAATTCCGAGCTCGCCTGAGCCGCGGTTGACACCGTCTGCGGAGGTGATGACATTGAGCGCTCCGGCGAGCCGTCCTGAAAGTCCGAAGGAGTCGAGATTCACGTGGTCCCCCAACGTCAAGCGCAGATTGCTCGACACGCGGAAAGACGACTGTGGATCGCGAGGCTCGGCGCTTACTAGGGTTTCGTCCGCCGACGTCAGCGTCGCGCCAGTCAGGTCGGCAGGCACGATTCTGGCCTCGGGAATATTCACCGTGCCGGTCGCCGCCAGATCACGACCAGCTACTTTGAAGCGCAAATTGGGCGATGCACTGATGCGGGCCTCGGGCACATCGATCATCAATAAATTCTCGCCGCGGAGTTGCAGTTCGCCATAGGGCTGGCCGCCGCGCCAGGTGAGCTCGGCGTTCGCGTCGATGCGTCCTTTACCGGCGCGCGCCGAGGACTCGAGCACGAAACCGTTATCGAGCAGACGTGCCTCGGCACGAATGTCGCGCAGCGCGAGATTGACCTGATAAAAATCGAGCTCACCGTTCTCGAGGCGCAGTACGCCATTGACGAGCGGCGTACCCAAGGTACCGCCCATGATCAAATCCAGCGACAGCTCGCCCGCCGAGCGATCGATTTCCGGCACGTAGAGATAAAGCAGGGCGAGGGCGGTGGAGTCGGCGCGCAGGATCGCCGTCAAAGGCATCTCTTGCCAGCGTTCGCCGTACGCCGCGCCGCCCGCTGCGACGCGAGTCGCGCGCAGTTCGCCGCGCGCTCGGCCACGCTCGCCGGCTGCGACTTCAAGCTTGCCGTTTATTCCGGCATCGCTCGATTCGAGCAGCAAGGATCCGGAACCTAGCGGCAGCAGATCGCGTTTGCCGCCCGCGCGCTGCCAGAGCAGGGCCGCGTCGGCGAAATCGGCACGCACGCTACCGCGTGCGATGCCATCGTCCACTGCGCGCAGATTGATCGCGGCATTCAGTGAGCCTTGATACTCGGCTCGCGCAGCGGGTCGCGGCAGCAAGCTTGCGATGGGCAGTTTGGAGACGGCCGCTTCGAGCGTCCAGTCGTCGCCTTCCCAAGTACCCGATCCGCAGATGGTCGTCAGTGCCGTCAATACGGAATCTTTGGTGCCGCGCAGGCAGAGCGAGTCCACGCGCACCGACTGAGTCGTCAAGCGCATGCCGAGCGGTTGTTCCAGCGACAGTCCGACGTTATCGTCGAGGCGCAGCGCCAATTCCGACCAACGTTGCTGCCAGCCTTCGGCAGTAAAACTTGCGGTACCGCGCATCGCAGCGGACAAATCTTTGCCCGCGATATCGACCGCGAGCGTATGCGCGCTACTGCGGCCGGCGATATCGAGTATCACACGGTCTGCCTGACGGCCGACGGCATGGACGTCCTCGGCTTCGATATGGGCCCGTGCCGTGGCGTTGGCGCCGCCGCTCGGATCAAGATCGATGTCTGCGACGAGGCTGCTGATGTCGATACCGCCGATTGCGAGTTCGCTGCCCCGCGCTTCGAGGCGTACCAGCATCGCCGTCGGGGTACCGCGCAGCGTTCCGGTTGCGCTCAGGCGACCCTTGCCGCCTTCGGCCAGTACGCTGAGATCCTGCGCATCGATTTTGAATTCGAAGTCGTTGCGTTGTGGCGAGAGGCTGCCGTCGAGAGCGAGACGCAGACCGCCCGCCGAGACATCAACTTTGCGCAGTTGCAGCATGTCGCCGGCGATGGTCAGTCGACCCGAGCCGCGGGCGGCTGTGCCACGCAGGCGTCCGTTCACGCGCTGCACTTCGACATCGATAACCCCGCGCGCACCGAAGCCCTGTCCTCGGGCATCGAGTTGGAAATCTATTTTCCCCGGTAAGCCCGCGCGCCATTGCGCAGGATCGATACCACGGACGGCGCCATTGAGTTGCCAGCGTTCCGCCGGGCGCCAAGCGAACTCACCTTTGAGATCGGCGACCCCACCGAGAGTGCGCGCGAGGACACGCGAGATCACGAATCTTCCAGCGCTCAGTGTGCCCGTGACCTCGGCATCGAGCGGCGGCAGGGCGGCGATCTTCGCCGGGCCGCGTGCCGTGACCGCGTACGAGCCAAGACCCTCGAAGCTGAAGTCGCCGCGATTACTGGCGATCGACGGCGTGGCGTCATTCAAGGGCCAACGGAATTTTTGCCAGCGACCTTGCAGCTCGAGATCGGGGCCAGCATCGGTAAAAGTAATAGTACCTGCGGCATCGACTTCGGTTCCGGAGCCTGGATGACGGAGCCCGATTTTTTTGGCCGTGATCACGCCCAGCGAGTAGCGACCATCGAAGTCGACATCCAGCGGACCCGCTGCGAGCCCCGGTGGCAGCAGACGACCTTTGGCGCGATAGCCGTTGCGATCGATCGTCAGGGCGAGCTCACCACCGATCAGGCCGAGCGCGGCTGCACCACCGAATTTCTGCAGATCGAGATTGCTGACTTTGGCGTCGGTCCGCACGCTCCATGGCGATAGGAATCGCATCTTGCCCTCGTCGATATTGACATCGAAGGGTTCGTGCAGTGTCGCATCGAAGCGCGCCTCTTCGAGATCGCCGTCAAACTCCGCCTTCGCGAGCCAGGTTGGCCCGCGCTTCGGCTGAACGCGCGCAGTTGCTCGACCCTCCAGCCCGAGTGGCAGCCCTGCACTCAGCAGACCATCCGCCTGCAGCTGCAAGTTTCCAAGGTGGGTGGACAGCGTGCGCACCGAGAGGGTCGTACTGCGCAGCAGACCGTCGAGTTTAGTATCGCGAAACTCCACGGCGTTGCCGGTGAGCGGTTGAATCACGATCGATGGCAACGAGGTCGTCCGCGCCTCTACGGTGAGCAGTTGCGGCAGAAAGCGTGGCGGCTTGTCCGGCGGTGGACGATCGCGGGGCTGCTGGTCGATCTCGACGCGACCCACGCGAAATTCTGACGCCTCGACCGCTTGCCAAAGCAAGGGCAACAGATCGATCCGCATGCGGATGTCGCGCAGACGGATGTGAACGACATCATGCTCGATATCGATCGCACCGATCTGCACGCCGTCTGCGAGGCTACCCTGCACGTCGCGGATCGCGAAGCGCTCGATGGTGCCGAACCGTGACGGAATTTTCGCTACGGCAAAACGGACTGCGGATTCGGAGTGCCCGAGCAGCCACAGCGCGACCAAGGGCAGCGCGAGCAGCAACAGTGCAGTTGCAACAATGAGAGTGGTACGACGCCGCATAAGGTCAGAGCTTCGGTGAGAAGTTCAGGTGGAGTCGTGGGCCCGGCAGGCGATCAAAGTTTTTATCGAGCGCGCACCGCGGGTCGGGAGTGACGCTGCGACAGACTGGATTGGTCAGTGGCTGCGCGAGATCGATGCCGAGCGTCACGATCGGTAGCCGCAGTCGCAGACCGATACCCGCAGAGTATTGCAAGGGATCACCAAAATCGTCGAACGCGTTGCCGGTATCGATGAACGCCGCGATGCCGAGATTGCGCGGCAGGTCGCGGATGACCTCGGCGGTCGCCGTAAACAAGTGTCGCCCACCGACCTTCGCGCTGCCCGCTTCGATCGGTGACAAATCATTGAAACCGAAGCCGCGCACACTGCGATCGCCGCCGGCAAAGAAACGCTCGGTACCCGGCAGGGCGGCGGCATTCGAGACCAGCGTGGCGCCCAACTGGCCACGTATGAACAAATGCCAGCTCGGGCCGAGATCGAATACCCGCTCGGCCTCCAGCCGTAGCTGCAAATAACTTTCTTCGGCACCGAGCGCCGTAGCCGAGCCGCGCAATTCGGCGTAGAGCGCACGCGAGAACAGCGCTTCACCGAGATAGCCGCGCGGTACCGACGAATAACTGATGCCGGGAATCACCAGCGTCGTGGCGTCTTCGAAACTCGGTCGGTTGAGCGCTTCGCGCGTGACGGTGCGCACACGACTCAAGGACGCGAACATCACGCGCTGCCACTCGCCGTCGACCTGAGTGATCGACGGCTGAAAGCGCGTGGTACGCGTATCGAGGTCGCCAAGTTCGTCGCGCGCATAACGAAATTCGAAGCCCAACCGTTCCAGTGCCGGATCACCGATCGGCAGGATGTAGCGGGCTTCGACCGATTGCTCGAGCTGCGCCGCCTTGATTTCGGTGCGTAGACGATGACCGCGGTCATTGAGACAGCGATTTTCCCAGGTCAGCGTACCGCGTACCTTGCTGTCGGTGGCATAGCCAACACCCGTCGAGTACCGGTTGCGCCGATTGGGTTTGGTACGGATGCTGATGGGAATGCTGCGTGCAGCGTGATCCGGGTCACCCGCAAGTACCTCGACAGTCGAAAAATATTGACTGTCATCGAGGGCGAACTGGGTGCGCAGCAGGTGTCGCGCATCGTAGGGCGCAGACTCTTGGTAACGCAGGAAGCGACGCAGCAAGTCCTCTTCCAGCGAGCGCTGCTCGATGGTCGTCTTGCCGAAGGTGTATCGGTCGCCGGTTTGCATGGCGAGTCGAACGGCTGCCGAGCGTTTCGTCGGATCGATCAATAATTCGCTGACCGTGAGCTGCGCATCGACATAACCGAGCGTTGAGGCGGTACGTCGCAAATTATCTTTGAGCGTATCGTAGGCGGCATGCTGCAAGCGATCGCCGCGGCGCAGCGTCGAGCTCGCGAGGATCTCTCTGAATGCGGGGTCGTCCTTGCCGGCACCGCTCACTTCGACCTCGACGCCATCGAGTAACACCGGCGTGCCTGGCTCGATGCGGATGCGTGCTCGCCACCGACTCTCACTGACTTTCTCGATCGATGACGTGACGGTCGCCTCGTAGTAACCAAAGGGTCGCAGCGCGTTCGCGGCCTCACGTTCAGCCCGCTCCTGCAGACGCTCGACCAGAGCTTGATCGAGATCGTCGCGGTTGCGGTATCGCTCGAGACTCAAAAAAATGAGCACGTTGCGCCGCAGTGCACCGTCGACGCCGCTGATCTCGATGTCGATGTCGGCGCGCGCCCGCGCACCGACGGCGAGGACGCCGACCAGACAGAGCAGCCACCAAGACTTCATGCGGTTCATGCGGGGCGGGTTTTCCCGGACGCTGGATAACCGCTTGATTCTACCCGCTCACACCCATTCGTCGGCGCGCAGGCGCCAGTTCGCGGCGGCTGTCGGTTGACCGGCCATGTCGAAACTGCACTCTTCGATAACCACGGCACCGTCGTGGCCCAGCAGCAGCAGGGTGGAGCAGCGCGTCCCGTAATCACCGTGCTGCACGAAGGCGGCCGACAGCCGCAGTTTCCACTCCGCGCTGAGGCCCGTTTGCGGCAGATCGATCGGTCGTGCGCACTCACGGTCGGCGAGCGCCGCCCACAGCGGCGTCGGATCGGGCGTTGTAGTCGGGCCCGGAGCCGCCGCCAGCCAGCTCTCGAGCGCGGCGCGAAGTCGGCGAACTTTTGGCCAAGGTGTGTCGAGCACATGGTTGCTCAGCACATGCACGCCGGGTTCCAGCCGCCGTGCAAAAGGCTCGGCGCGATTGGTCGCGTACCAGAGATGTTGCGCATCGGCGAGCAGCAGGTTGAACCCCGCGTAGCCCGGCGAATCATCGGCCAGTTGCTCGAGGTATCCAGCGGGCTCCTGTTGCGTCCTGAGAAAATCGCTGAACAGCCGGCCGCGCGTCGGTGCCTTGCGACGTGGTCGAGCGAGTTCACGGTAGTTGGTGACCAGCCCCATGCGGCGGTTGCGGTCGATATCGAACCAGGTGCCGTCGGCCTGCAAATCACGGCCGGCGAGGATTTCGCTGCGTTCTGCCCAAGGTCCGAGCGCGGCGCTTCGCGGGCATAAAATTCGTCGCGATTGGCGATCACGATCGCGCGATAACGCGGGTGCACGTTCCAGGCAATGGCAGCGAGGCACATCGTTGAAGTTCGTGTCGCGTTGCAGCTCGTGTCGCGTTGCTCAGCGGTTTACGGCGCCGCTCCAGCTGCGCGTCGCGACGCTGCGCAACGGCGTAAGCCAATCCGCATCGAACCAGTTTTCGATCAGCCGATGCGAGATTGATGTGGGGGGCGGCAGAATGACGGCACCTGCTGCAATCTCCGCCCGCGTGAACCAACGCGCATCTTCGAGTTCGCTGCTGCCGCCGGCGATCGAGTCCGGCGTAGCACTCGCCATGAAGCCGAGCATCAAAGAAGAAGGGAAGGGCCATGGCTGCGAGGAGTGATAGTCGCTGGCGGTGATGCTCACGCCGGTTTCTTCGAGCACCTCGCGGGCGACGGCATCTTCGAGACTCTCGCCAGGTTCGACGAAGCCGGCGATCGTGGAGTAACGATTCTTTGGCCAACTCGCCTGACGTCCGAGCAGTGCGCGTTCGCCATCACTGACCAGCACGATGATCGCCGGATCGATGCGTGGAAAAAACTCGGCGGCACACACAGAGCTACGACATTGCATCACGTGGCCGGCGCGCAGCGGCCGCGTCGGGGTGCCGCAGACACCGCAGTGCCGATGTCGCTGCTGCCAGTAACTAAGCGCACGCGCATAGGCGAGCAGACCGGCTTCTTCGCTGTCTAAAGTCGGGGCCAGCGGCCGCAATTCTTCGAAGCGGATGCGAGCGGCGTCGGTATCGGTATCGGCATCGTCGCCGAGCTGCACCATGACGCAGCGCCGTTCCCGAAACCAACCGAGCAGTACCAGTGATTCGTCGGGTGTAGTTCGTGCAAGGCTGTGTTGATGATCGACGAAGGCCGCTATCGGGGGATCACCCGAAACGCCGAGTGCAGTACCGCGAATCGGCAGGAACAAGGTCCCGGCATCGGCGCGTGCGGCTTGCAACCAGTCGGGATCCTCGCGCAACTCGGCGCGACGATCCAAATAGGGACCGGCGAGGAAATTGGTGGATGATCGTTCGGAGGATGACGGCATCGGCGCTGGCCCGTGACCGCGCTGCAACGGTTGCGACCACCCGGACGGGGAGTCGTCGTTGTCAGATTTTTGCGGCCGTCGGCAGTTTAGCAGCGTCGGCCGCTGACTCGGTCGTTGCTCGCGGGCTGCGACCGGGTGCCGGTGTTTTGGGTTTGTCGGGCACGGCCGACTCGCACACCCGGCAGAGTGGTTCGCGCAGCGTGAGTGCCTCGACGATGTTCAACGCTTCGCAGGCAGGGCAAGAACGCAGGCGGATCTCATCGCCGGCAGTCAGTGCCTTGGCCAGAAATGCTGCGTGCTCGAAGTCGATGCGGGGTCGGGGCACGACGCGTCGATAAGCCTCGTAGCCGTCGCAGAGCAGACGCCCGCGCGAAATAGTCGGAATTTTACGGATGGCGGCTGGATTCGGCTGGTCGGCCACGACGCCAAACAGCAACAAAATGGAGGCGAGCGCGTGGGCCTCGGCACCGACGACGCCTGAGCGCAGAAAATAATTGACCTGCTCGGGCGACTTGCCACGATGGCGTCGCAGGCCGGCACCCGGCTTGATGCACGAGCGAAACAGCTTGCGGACGCGATCGTCGCTGAGGCCTGTCCAATAGCGGATGGGTTGGGTGCGCGCCTCATGCCGCAACAGCCGCAGGGCAAGTTCGAGGCGCAAGCGGTCACGCTGGTAACGGTCGTCGGTCAGGTGCATGGCCTCGTCTCCCGCTGAGTATCAAAAAAACTGCTATTTCGGGGGAAAATATCCCAAAACAAAGGCTGCGTTCCAAGCCGTCATAGGGGACCATTTCCATCGACAAAACGGAGGAATGCATGGTCAACGAAAAAAAGCCCTCGAATCCCGAGACCGCTGCCCTTGTCACTACCGAAACCGACTTCTCGCGCAGCGTCGACTGCGAGATCATCCGTCAAGTCGGCGGCATGAACCTGCGCGGTCTGCGCATCCTGCGCGACGCCCTCGCGGCATCGTGGGTGGTTTTGCCGCAAGCCGCCGCAGCGCTCAAGTCGGAAAGGCTCACCATCGAAGATGCCGCGCTCGCTTCGGTCGCCGACTGTCCCTACCTGCTCTTCAACCTGTCGACCGATACCGCCTTCGCGTTGTGGCGGCGCGCTCAGGCGGACGTTGCCCTGCCGCGCCTGCCTCCCGGTCTTTGCGAGGGTCACGCTGGCCAGGGTTTCGCGCGTATCGTTTGCTAGTTCGCTTGGCAGACGGCGCAGTCGCGTCCCGCGGCGGCCTCGCTGCTGCTCGGATTGTCACCCGCCGGTTGCGAAGCATTGCGCGCCCTCGAGCTGCCGCAGATCGACGAACTCGCCGAAACCGCCGGACCCTGCGTCAGCCTGCATTGGGGCGATGACACCGCGTTCTGGCAGCGCGCCGGCTCGCGGCGGCCCGCGCGCGCGACCGCAATGGCCTTTGGGAGACCACGCTCGCGAGCGTGCAGCGTTTCGCCGCCGTATCGCGCAGCAGCTGACCGCCGCTCTGCAGTCATCGGCCGTGTTATCTTCTTAGGCCTGATGGAAGCACTCGCGGTCCGCGGTCTCGTCAAGCGATACCGCAATGGTGTCGAGGCCCTCAAGGGCATCGATCTGAGCGTCGCCGAAGGCGACTTTTTCGCGCTGCTCGGTCCGAACGGGGCAGGCAAAAGCACGATGATCGGCATCTGTACTTCGCTGGTAACCAAAACAGCGGGCAGCGTGCGGGTATTTGGTCACGATCTCGACACCGATCTCGAAGCCGCCAAGGCTTGCATCGGCGTGGTGCCGCAAGAACTCAACCTCAATCAGTTCGAAACGCCCGAGACTATCGTCATCAATCAGGCGGGTTTTTACGGAATCCCGCGGCGGCTCGTACGCGAGCGCGCAGAAAAATACCTGACCAAACTTTCGCTCTGGGACAAGCGCAACAAGATGGCGCGCACCTTGTCCGGAGGCATGAAGCGGCGACTCATGATTGCGCGGGCGCTGGTGCACGAACCGCGCTTGCTCATCCTCGATGAGCCTACCGCGGGCGTCGACATCGAAATCCGCCGCTCGATGTGGGACTTCTTGCGCGAGCTCAACGCGGCAGGCACCACGATCATCTTGACGACGCACTATCTCGAGGAAGCCGAGACGCTCTGTCGTAACATCGCCATCATCGACCGCGGGCGTATTGCCGAGGCCGATCGCATGGATCGCTTGCTGCTGACACTGCACACCGAGTCTTTCGTGCTGAGTCTGCGCGATCCGGTGGCCAGCGTGCCCAAAGTCGCGGGCTACGACATCCGGCTCGTTGATCCGCAGACGCTCGAAATCGAGGTCAGCAAAGATCGTGATCTCAACGATCTTTTCACCCGGCTTTCAGCCGATGGTGTGCATGTGGTCACTATGCGCAACAAGGTCAATCGGCTCGAAGAAATCTTCATGCGTCTGGTCGACAAGTCGGGAGCTGCGGCATGAGCGCGGGTTTCGCCAGTGTTCGCTGGATCGGCTTTCAGACCATCGTGCTACGCGAGATCGGGCGCATTCTGCGCATCTGGGGTCAGACCATCGTGCCCTCGGCGGTCACGGCGGCGCTGTACTTCGTGATCTTCGGCAGTCTGATCGGTCGGCGTATCGGGCAGATGGACGGCGTCGATTACATGCAGTACATCGCCCCCGGCCTCATCATGATGGCGGTCATTACCAACGCCTATGCGAACGTCTCGTCGTCTTTCTTTGGCGCCAAGTTCCAGCGTTTTCTCGAAGAGATCTCGGTGTCGCCGCAACCCAACTGGGTGATCATCGCGGGGTATGTCGGCGGTGGCGTGTTGCGCGGCCTGCTGGTGGGTCTTACAGTCACGGTGATTTCTTTGGTATTCACGCATCTGCCGGTGCATCATCTGTTGGTGACGCTGGTGGCGGTGTTGCTGACCGCCGTGGTGTTTTCTTTGGCGGGTTTCATCAACGGCGTGTTCGCCAAGAATTTTGACCAGGTAAACTGGATTCCCACCTTCATCCTCACACCGCTCACTTATTTCGGGGGCGTTTTTTACTCCATCAATTTGCTGCCGGAGTGGGCGCGCACCTTGTCCTACGCCAACCCCGTTCTGCACATGGTCAACGCCTTTCGTTACGGCTTCCTCGGCCGCTCCGATGTCCACGTCGGTCTGGCCTTCGGCATCATGACCTTGGCGGCGCTGGCCTTGTTTGGCGTTGCGCTCTGGCTCATGGAGCGTGGCACCGGCCTGCGCGACTGAGGTGGCCGGGTCTGGCGCTCCTCCGCCACCCAACATGCACGAGCAATTCCATCCGCCGCGCTGGCTGAGCGGGCCGCACCTGCAGTCGATCTTGCCAAGCTTGCCGTTACGTCGAGTGTTGGTCGAGCGTCGCGCGCGTCCCTTGCTTGCCGCAAGTCGCGAGTTGTTGCTCGATTGCGGGGACGGGGTCCGCTTGCAGGGGTTTTTTTCGGCGGCGCCGCTCACGGTGAACGCCGTCGGCAGAACTCTTGCGGTGGTGCTGCACGGTTGGGAAGGCAGTGCTCGCTCGCTCTATGTATTGTCGTTGGCGCAGACGCTGCATGAGCATGGCCATGACGTCGTCAGGCTCAACCTGCGCGATCATGGCGATACGCACCACCTGAATCGCGAGTTGTTCCACTCGTGTCGATTACCTGAGGTGGTGGGCGCGGTGCAACGCCTGCAGTTTCTGTTTCCAGCGCATCGGCTGGTGCTCGCCGGTTTTTCCTTGGGCGGTAATTTCATGCTGCGGGTAGCCGCGGAAGCCGAGCGCGCCGATTTACGTATCGAGCATGCTTTTGGTGTGTCGCCGGTACTCGATCCAGCCACCTGTCTGGATGCACTCGAGACTGGCTGGTGGCTCTATCACGATTATTTCGTGCGCAAGTGGCTGCGGTCGCTGCGGCTGAAGCAGCAGGCTTGGCCCGGGACCTTCGACTTCGGCGAATCATTGAAGTCGGGGGATCTGCGGGCGATGACGCGCGAGCTCGTTTTGCAGCACTCGGGCTACGGCACGGTCGAAGAATACTTTCGCGGCTATGCCATCACCGAGGATCGACTCGCCGGTCTGCGCGTGCCCGCTACGCTGATTACGGCTTTGGACGACCCCATTATCCCGGTCAAGGACCTCGCTCGATTGGCGCGACCACCGACCTTGCGGGTGATTGCCACGGCGACCGGCGGACATTGCGGATTTTTTGATTCCTTCAACGGTCCGGGCTGGGCGGATCGATTCATCCTGCGCGCGCTGGGAGCCACACCGGGGTCTGCTTGACCTAGAATCGGCCAATGCATCGACCTTTTCGCATGCTTGTGGTTTTGTTGCTGGCGCTGGTACTTGCCGGCTGCGGTGAACTGCAGGACTGGCGCAGTACGCAGCGGGCCGACACGCTCGAGGCCTACGAGGCCTTCGTCGAGCAGTATCCGCAGAGTCAGTATGTGCCGGTTGCGCAGCGGCGCCTCGCTGATCTTGTCGAGCAGCGCGATTGGTTGATCGCCACCGAGTCCGATACGGCCGAGGGCTACCGAGCCTTCATCAACAATCATCCGAAGGGGCGTTGGACGCGCGAGGCGCGGGTACGCCTGCAGAATTTTCTGTCGACGCCCGGCGTGCTGGGCCCGGCGGCGATCGAACCGGCCGAGTCGCCAGAGCCACCCGGCATGTTGCCGAGCGCCCCGCTACCGCTCGAGGACACGACGCCGGGCGGTGATAAAGATTCGCGTGCCAATACGAGCGCCGATATGAGTGCGGGCTCGCCGGCAGCCGCGCCGCCCGTTGCCGCGCCTGCGGTCAACGTCGAGCCAGCGCCCGTCACCCACCGTATCCAGCTCGGAGCGTATTCGAGTCGCGACAAGGCACTCGAGGCCTGGCGCGAGGTGCGCGCCCGCCACGTCGAGCTGCAGGGTCTGGTCTCGCAAGCCGTGCTCGGCTCGAACGGCAAGGTCGAGATCTATCGGCTTCAGGCCAGTGTCGCCAGCGAGGAGCGCGCACGCGAGATCTGCCGAGTGCTGCTCGCAGCGCGTCAGGGCTGCGTATACGTGCCGCCAGGACGCTGATTTTCAGCTGCGCTGCGCATCATCGGTCACCCGTGCATGTACGAGAATTTCTTTGGTCTGACCGAACTGCCGTTTTCGATCACGCCCGATCCGCGCTATCTCTATCCCAGTGCGCGGCATACCGAGGCACTCGGCCATCTGTTCTATGGCGTGAGTGCGGCAGGGGGTTTCATTCAGCTCACCGGCGAAGTGGGGACCGGCAAGACCACGGTAGTTCGCTCGCTGCTCGCCCGCGAACCCGCCGATGTAGACATCGCGCTCATTCTCAATCCGCGGGTGACGGTCACCGAGTTTCTGCAGACGATTTGCGAGGAATTGGGCGTGGCCGTGCCTGCCGACGGTCGCGACAGCGTGAAATCTTTGGTTGATGTCTTGACGGCGCGGCTGCTCGAGGCCCATGCATCGGGGCGGCGTGTCGCAGTGCTGATCGACGAGGCGCATCTTCTCGAGCGCGATGTACTCGAGCAGGTGCGACTGCTGACCAACATCGAGACTGCGACTCGCAAGTTGCTGCAGGTGATTCTCATCGGCCAGCCAGAACTGCGCGAGCTGCTCGCCCGTGAAGACATGCGCCAAGTTGCGCAGCGCATCACGGGTAGACTGCATCTCGATCCGCTGTCTGCCGAGGAGACTGCCGCCTATGTTCGTCACCGTTTGCGAGTCGCTGGTGCCACCCAAGAAATCTTCACGCCGGCTGCACTGCGTGAATTGCATCGACAGAGTCGGGGACTGCCGCGTCTCGTCAATGTCATTGCCGATCGGGCAATGCTCGCGGCATTCGCGATTGATCGCCACGAGATCAAACCCGCAATCGTCCGCGCGGCCGCAGCCGAGGTAGCCGGAACAGCTCTACGCACGCGGCGATGGATTTGGCTGGCGATCGTGGCGACTGCGCTGGCGATTGCTGGCACCGCGTTGGTGTGGCTACGCTGACGGATTTTGCCGTACTGCAGCGCAAAGAAAACACGAGACCAATTCATGAAGACACCCTCGAATAGTCGCTGTTCAGCGAGACTGGTTTTCTCGGTGATCGCGACGTGGTTGGCGATCGGTAGTGCGGTCGCCGCGCCCGCCACCGTCGCGCCCGAGGCGAAAGAGGGCGATTGGATAGCGTTTGGTCGCGACCCCGGAGGCAGTCAGCACTCGCCGCTCGCACAAATCGACACCGGCAATGTGCGTAAATTGCGTCGGGTATGGACGCATCGCAGCGGCGATTTCATTGACGCGCCCTCGCCGAAGGGATCCATTTTGCAGGCAACCCCCTTGCATGTGAATGGCACGCTCTATTTCTGCACGCCGTTCAATCGGGTGTTTGCGCTCGATGCAGAAACCGGACGCGAACGCTGGGTATTCGATCCGCATCGGCCTGATCCGCAGACGGGTCGTGAGGCCCTGAGTCCACCGCGGACCATGGCGAGTCGCTGTCGCGGTGTTGCGTATTGGGAGAGCACCTCGACAGCCGATTCTTTGACAGCAGACCCGAAGAAATCAGCAGGCGAGACGCCGTGTCGGCGCCGCATCTTCAAGAACGGGGAAAACGCGCGACTCTACGCGCTCGACGCCGATACCGGCGCCCTGTGCGCCGATTTTGGCTCTGCAAAGGGACATCCCGGCTGGGCGTCGCACGCCGACTACGAAAATCACGGCGAAGGCATCATGGCCTCCTCGACGTCGCCGCCCGCCGTGCTCGGGGACATCGTGATCGCCGCGATGGCGGTCAACGATGGCATCGGCAACGCCAAGGACGGCATCGTGCGCGCTTTCGATGTCTGCAGTGGCGAGTTGCGCTGGGAGTTCAATCCGATTCCGCCCGAGTTTCGCAGCCAAAGCGGGGCGGCGAACGTGTGGTCGACGATCAGCGTCGATGTGGCCAACAACCTCGTGTTTCTGCCCACCACGAGTCCATCGACCGACTACTACGGCGGCGGACGTCGTTTCGAGATGCCGTTGGCGAATGCCATTGTCGCGCTCGATGGCGCGACGGGCAAAGTCGTCTGGTCGCGACAAGTGGTCCGCCACGACTTGTTTGACTATGACCTCGTGGGTCATCCGCTGCTGGTCGACATCCGTCGCGATGGCCGTATCGTGCAGGCCGCCCTGCTACAGACAAAGATGGGTTGGCTGTACGGATTCGATCGGCGAACGGGCGAGCCGCTTTGGCCCATTGTTGATCGCGAGGTGCCAGCGAGTGATGTGCCGGGCGAGGCGGCTGCAGCGACGCAGCCGGTACCGCAGGGTATGGCGCCCTTCGCCAGGCAGACTTTGCAGCGCAAAGATTTGTTCGGCATCACGCCCCTCGATACATATGCCTGCAGACGCCGCTTCGACGAGTTGCGCTACGAGGGCATGTACACGCCGCCCTCCGTTCGTGGCTCGATACTCTTTCCGTCGGCCTTGGGCGGCGGTAATTGGGGTGGCGCCGCGTACGATCCAGCGACCAACTCGCTGATCCTCAAAGCCGAAAACCTGGCGACGGTACTGCGGGTGATTCCGAAGAAAGACTCGGCCGAAGATCAGCAACCGCCCAAAGATTATCTGACTCGACCTTTGGTCGGTACGCCCTATCGGATCGAAGGCGAGCTGTTCAATTCGCCCCTCGGTGTGCCGTGTACACCGCCGCCCTGGGGCACACTGATGGCGCTCGATCTCGGAACCGGCCAAGCGCGCTGGCAAATCCCACTGGGGCAGATTCGTCGCGCAGGGGTGACCGTTCCCAAGGGCGCCGGTTGGGGCTCGCCGAACGTGGCCGGGCCCATGACCACAGCCGGCGGACTGATGTTCATTGGCGCCACGATGGATTCGAAGTTGCGAGCACTCGACACCCGCACGGGCAAAGAATTGTGGTCGGCCGATCTGCCAGTCCCCGGCATGGCCGTTCCCATGACGTACTCCGTCAAGGGCAAGCAATACGTGGTCATCGCGGCTGGTGGCAACGCCCAGGTGGGCACGCCCATCGGCGATTATTTGATCGCTTACGCCTTGGCCGACTGAGCGAGCAGCCGGGTCAGCAGGGCGAAAACGCCGTCGCCGTTCGCGCGCGTGGCCCATTGCACGTTTTGAGCGCGGTCCGCCCGTGAGCGAAATTCGACGGCCGTATGGCCTGCAGTCAGTGCCGATTCCGTTTCGACATCGACGTGACAGCGCCGAAATTCGAACAGCGAAGGCTCGATCAGCCAAGCGATCGGGCAGGGGTCATGCAGGGGTGAGCCTTGCTCGCGCGGTCCATTGGCAGGTAGCGCATTGGCGAACTCGAGCAGGTCGCGCGCCGTACCTGCGGCCGGAGTGTCGAGCGCCGCAAGCGCCGCAGTTCTTGCGGGCGTGGCTCGAACCTGATGAGTCGCGTCGAGACCGAAGGCATATACCGGTGGCCCCGCATTGAACACCACCTGCGCCGCGTGCGGATCAGCGTAGATATTGTATTCGGCAGAGGGCGTGATGTTGCCGCCTGCGCTGCGCGCACCACCCATGATCGCGAATTCGCGAACCCCGCGCAGTACCTCGGGACGACGCTGTATCGCGGTGGCGACATTGGTCATCGGCCCGGTGATCACCAAAGAAATCGAGGCGGCCGGCGCGGTCGTCAGTTCGCGGATCAGAAACTCGACCGCATGCAGTGCCTCCGGACCTTTGCGCGGCGTTCGTATCGGCAGATCGCCGAGGCCCGACTCGCCATGAAAATGACCGGCTTCCACAGGCTTGCGCTGCATGGGCTGCACGCAGCCCGTGTACACCGGGACATCTTCCCGGGCGGCGATTTCACGGATCAGACAGGTGTTTCGGGCGGTCAGGGTGGCAGCCACGTTGCCGGCGACGGTGGTGATGCCGCGCAGCTTGAGCACATCGCTCGCGGCAAACGCGAGCAGCAGGGCAACGCCGTCGTCGACCCCGGGGTCACAGTCGATGATGACCGCAGACGTGTGCATTCAGGCGGGTAGCGCGTCCCAGTAAGCCTCGATGCGCTTGCGCATCGCGGCGTCGGGCAGACGCCCTTGCGCAGCACCGAGATTGTCTTCGAGGTTCGCGACTTTGGTCATGCCCGGAATCGCACAGGTGACCGCCGGATGCGAGACGACATACTTTAAGAAAAGTTGGCCCCAGCTGCGCGCATCGAACTCCGCTGCCCAGTCCGGTAATTTTTGTTCACGCACACGGCCGAAGAGATTACCGTCGCGTCGGCCGCCGAAGGGCAGATTGACCAGCACGGCAAAGCCTTTCTCGGCTGCCAGTGGTAGCACCTCGGCGGCGGCGCCACGATTACCGAGCGAGTAGTCGACCTGAATGAAGTCCAGCTTCTGCGTGCGCATGAGACGCAACATGTCGGGATACTGGGCGTCCTGTGAGGTGGTGATTCCGACGTAGCGAATCCGCTTTGCAGCCACCCACTCGGCCATTAGTGGCAGCAGCACTTCGGCGCCGATCAGGTTGTGCACCTGCATCAGCTCAATGAAATTGGTCCGCAATCGACGCATCGATTCATCCATGCTGGCGATGCCCTCTTGGCGAGTGCCCCCGCGTGCCGTGACCTTGGTGGCAACGAAGGCCTTCGATCGATTGCCGATCTCGGCGAGCAGCTCGCCGATCACGCGCTCGGATTCGCGATAGAGAGGGGCTGTATCGATGACGCTGAGGCCAGCAGCCGTCAGCCGTTCGAGCACTGCGCGACGGGCTGCCCGCTCTTCCGGCGTGGTCGGGCTGTAATTGTTGGTGCCGACGCCGATGAGGGGAATCTTTTCGCCGCTCGACGGGATGATCTTGCGCAGCAACCCTGCAGCGAATGTTGGTGTACCCGTTGCCGCAAAGCCGGCGACGGCGCCGCTCGCCATGGCGAGCAGCAAAGCCGTACGACGATTGATCAGCGCATTGACGATTCGAGTGCTCAAGGGTGATCTCCGTTGACGTGTCAGGACGGCAGCAGCAGCTGCGGCGTGGATGGTGCACATTCCGGCGCAGCGGCGCGCAGCAGCATCCATGCCAGACAAAGATTGGACGATATCACCGGGGTCGGCAACTCGCGGTGAGCGGTACTTAGCGCCCGCAAGGTCGGCATCCCGGTGCCACTCAGAACCAGTGCTTCGGCGCGCCCCTGCGTGAGTTTGCGCAGCGCGCCTAGCGCATCGTCGCTGGTCATTTCATAGATGTCGTGGGTATCGGTGAGCGTTGGATCGACTCGCAGGCGTGTGACGACGTCGATGCCCGCGTGTTCCCAGTAGCGGTAGCCCGCCGCGGCAAGACTTTCGGGATAGGGCGAAATCAGCGCGATACGCCTTACGCCCAACACTTGCAGCGTGCCGCGAATGGCTTGTGCGGCGGTGATGACGGGGATGCCGCGTGTTTTCGCGGCCGCCGTCGTCAGCTCGTCCTCGAGCGCCGGGCCTGCGCGATAGCTCGAGCCCGTGCAGCCAAAGCCGAAAGCGGCCAGGCGCATCGACCCGAAGCTCGCGATCGCTTCAGGGAGATGTCGGATGTAATAGTCGAGGCGTGTTTCGACGTCTGGCGCCGGATGCACCAGGCGAGTCGCATAAATGGCGACGCCCTCCGGCAGGAGGGCGCGCAGTTCTGGTTCGACGGTGGGATTGGCCTGCGGCGTCGCCACACCCAAGCGGGCGCGGGCGCCGTAGTCCGCACTCATTCGCAAAGGCTTTCGAGATACCCCTGAGCCACCGGCGACAAGCGCTTCATGGCGAGGGCGCGAGCCTTCGGTGCATCGACAAGATGCTCGAGCGGCCCGGATACGAGCATGCGCAGGACCTGCGGGTCCTTGCGGGACACGGCGGCCATTTTGTTGAGTACGGTGAAACCGCGGTAGATCTTGGCGCGCGGCGCGCGGCGGTTTTCGATGAAGCGAGCGAGGTATTGGCCGAAGCGGGAGTACAGGAAGTAGTCGTCGTCACCGACGTCGAAACGGGCTTCGGCAAAGAAGTCCGGGAAGTTCTTTTCTAGATACTGATTGACCTTGAGAAGACGGGGTCCAGGGTCGTTGTCTTGCGACGCTGAGATCTTCATTTCTTCTTGTCCACCTCCATCGGGTCCAGACAGCCATCTCTGGACGTCACGAGCGGCACCACACCTCGCGACGCGCGCGAAAATTAAGACACACTGACCGCGAGTGCAATACCTTTGGAAAAATTTTTTCAGGGATGCCTGCCAATGACCGATGACTCACCACTCGCCCTCGAGAGTTTTCGGGCCCCGCTGCGCACCCTGGTGTTTGGAGCGAGCGGCGGTATCGGCGCCGCTTGCGTCGATCTGCTGGCTCCGCACCCGAACGTTGCTGCGGTATATGCCGCGTCACGAACCGCGCCGGCGCCGTGGAATTTCTCACTGGAGGACGAGGACTCGATCGCAGGCGTTGCGGCGGCGGCGGCGGCCGCAGGCCCGTTGGATCTCGTCATCGTTGCCACGGGGGTGTTGCGCGCCGAGAACCTGCTACCGGAAAAAACCTGGCGCAGTCTGGATGCTGCTGCGCTCGCGCGCGCCTTCGCCGTGAATGCGACCGGGCCCGCGTTGATCGCCAAGCACACGCTCGGCTTGTTGCGGCGCGATGCCAAGTCGGTGTTCGCCTGTCTCTCGGCGCGTGTCGGTTCGATCGAGGACAACCGACTCGGCGGCTGGCATGCGTATCGCGCCTCCAAAGCGGCACTCAATATGCTGATCCGCTGCTGCGCCGTGGAGCTTCGCCAGCGTAATCCCGGCGCGCTCTGCGTAGCGCTGCACCCCGGCACGGTCGACACACGGCTTTCCAAGCCGTTTCAGGCGGGCGTGGAGCCTGCAAAACTCTTCACGCCGCAGCGCTCAGCGCGCGCGCTGCTCGGGGTGCTTGATCGCTTGACCCCGGCCGACAGCGGGCGACTCTGGGCTTGGGATGGGCGGCCCATTCCCTTTTAGTCCCGTATCCGCCTCCCGAAGCCGGTGGTAGGCTCGGGGGCTGCTGGATAGCTCGGCGATTTGGGATGGACCCCGACGATGAGCGCGACCAAGACTGACTCAGGCCCGACCGACCCAGGTTGCATTCGCCCCCTTGTTGGCGTGCGCGTCATCGATGTCGGCAATTTTTTGGCCGGACCCTATGCGGGCACCATCATGGCGGAGTTCGGTGCCGAGGTGATCAAGATCGAGCACCCGCAAGGCGGCGAGCCGATGCGTCGCTACGGCACCACGACCGCCCGTCTCGACGCCACGCTCAAGTGGCTGAGCGAGAGCCGCAACAAAAAATCCGTAACTTGCGATCTGCGACAGCCCGAAGGCGTCGCGCTGTTGTTGAAGCTGGTCGCCAAGGCTGACGTGTTGATCGAAAACTTTCGACCGCAGGCCATGGAGAGCTGGGGTCTTGGTTGGGATGTGCTGCATGCTGCCAATCCGCGTCTCGTCATGCTGCGCGTCACGGGCTTCGGTCAGACGGGGCCCTACAAAGATCGTCCCGGGTTCGTTCGTGTCGCGCATGCCATGGGCGGTATTGCCTATCTCGCCGGCATGCCCAAGGGCACGCCGGTGACTCCTGGCTCGACGACTCTCGGTGATTACATGACGGGACTCTATGGTTGCTTCGGTGTACTGATGGCGCTGCGACACCGCGATCTGACCGGTGAGGGCCAATTCATTGATACGGCTCTTTATGAGTCGATTTTTCGTTGTACCGAGGAGCTGGCGCTGGCCTACGGCATGTTCGGTACGGTCCGTGAACGACAGGGCTCCTCACATAACGATTTCGCGGTGCCGCACGGGCACTTCTCGACGCGCGATGGCAAGTGGGTGGCGATATCCTGTGCTACCGACATGCTGTTCGCAAGCCTCGCGCAGGCGATGGGCCGACCCGATCTCGCGGCGCAGCATACCTATGGCGAGCAGGAACAGCGGCTTGCGCATCGTCACGACGTCAATGAAATCGTTCGTGATTGGTGTGGTGCGCTGACCCGTGAAGAGGTGCTGCAGCGCTGCTATGCGACCGACACGCCGGTCGGACCGCTCAACAACATCGCCGATATCTTTGGCGATCGACAGTTTCATGCGCGACGCAACATGGTGGCAATCGATGCGCCAGACACGGGCGAACAAATCATCGTGCCTACGCCTGTGCCGCGCTTGTCCGCGACGCCGGGCAGCATTCGCTCTCTCGGGCCCAAGCTCGGCGAACACACCGACGAAATCCTGCGCGAACTGCTTGGCATGGGCGATGCTGAGATTGCCGAGTTGCGTGCCCGCAAGGCGATTTAGAGGGCCGATAGATGGCAAGTATTCTCGGTGGCTTGCGGGTGATCGAAGGTTCGGCATTTGTTGCCGCGCCACTCGGTGGCATGACCTTGGCGCAACTTGGCGCGGATGTCATTCGCTTCGATCCGCTCGGTGGCGGGCTCGATCGCCATCGTTGGCCGGTGACGGCGTCCGGACAATCGCTGTTTTGGACCGGCATGAACAAGGGCAAACGGTCCATCGCTGTTGATCTGCGCAACCCCCGCGGACAAGAACTGCTGACCCGCCTCATCGCAGCGCCCGGTCCTGACGCAGGTATTTTCAGCACGAACTTTCCGGCTCGCGGTTGGCTGGCATACGAGTCGCTGAGCAAAGCGCGCGCCGATCTCGTGATGGTGAACCTGCTCGGTCGTCGCGATGGCGGCTCGGAAGTGGACTACACCGTGAATCCGCAATTCGGATTTCCGCTGCTCACGGGAGCAGCCGATGGCGAGCCGGTGAATCACGTCTTCCCGGCCTGGGATGCCATCGCCGGCAACATGATCGCTACCGCCATCCTTGCGGCACTGCGTCACCGCGATCGCCATGGTGAAGGGCAGCTGGTCACACTGGCGCTCAAAGATGTGGGGCTCGCGTTGCTCGGTCATCTCGGCATGATCGCCGAAGTACAAATCAACGCCGTTGACCGGCCGCGCTACGGTAATCATCTGTACGGCGCTTTCGGCCGAGACTTCGTGACTCATGACGGACGTCGGTTGATGGTCGTCGGTCTGACGGATCTGCAATGGACCTGCCTACTGAAGGCTACCGAGCTGGGTTCGGCGGTCGACGAACTTGCCGGACGCTTGCAGGTTGATCTGAGCCGTGAAGGCCATCGTTTCGCAGCCCGCGAGCAGTTAGCTGAGTTGTTCGCGCCGTGGTTTGCTGCCCGCAGCTTCGCGCGGGTTCGCGAAATCTTTGACAGACACCGCGTGACCTGGGGGCCCTATCGGAGCGTGCGACAAGCTCTCGCCGAAGATCCCGATCTCTCCACAGCACACCCCATGTTCGCGAACATCGAACAGCCTGACATCGGCATCACTTTGGCGCCGGCGTCGCCGCTCGATTTCAGTCGGGTACAGCGTCTGCCGGCAAAACCCGCGCCGCGGCTGGGCGAGCACACCGATGAGGTTCTGCTCGAAGTGCTCGGTCTGAGTTCCGGTGAAGTCGGCGCGCTGCACGACGCCGGGATCGTCGCCGGACCCGAAAATGATCACTCGCAACGGAGCATGCAATGAAGCTGCCGCAAAACTTTTACAAACCGCTCGCCATCGGCGCACCACCGCCTTTTCGCGAGTTGCCTTTGCGACCCGAGCGGGTTGTGCACTTTTTTCCGCCGCACATCGAAAAAATCCGCACGCGTCTCACCGATACCGCGCGGCAAGTCGATGTGCTCTGCGGCAACCTCGAAGATGCGATACCGATCGAGTCCAAGACTGCAGCGCGCGACGGCTTCATCGAGGGCGTGCGGCAAGCGGATCTCGGTGACACTGCGCTATGGGTACGAGTCAACTGTCTCAATAGCCCGTGGGTGCTCGACGATCTGTCGCAAATCGTTGCCGGCGTTGGCAATCGACTCGATGCCGTGATGATCCCGAAAGTCGAGGGTCCCTGGGACATTCATTTTGTCGACCAATATCTGGCGTTGCTCGAAGCGCGGTTCAGTATCAAAAAGCCGATTCTCATTCACGCCTTGCTCGAGACCGCCGAGGGTGTGAAGAACGTCGAATCGATTGTCAGCGCGAGTCCGCGCATGCACGGCTTGAGCCTCGGGCCTGCGGACCTCGCGGCCTCGCGGGGCATGAAGACGACCCGCGTTGGTGGTGGGCACCCGTTTTATGGAGTGCTCGCAGACCCCGATGCCAACGGAGCCGCACGCAGCTTCTTGCAGCAGGACCTCTGGCATTACACGATTGCGCGCATGGTCGATGCCTGCGCCGCCAGCGGCATTCGCGCGTTCTACGGACCTTTCGGCGATCTGAAAGACGAGGCGGGTTGCGAGGCCCAGTACCGTAACGCCTTCATCATGGGTTGCACCGGAGCCTGGTCGCTCGCCCCCAACCAGATCGCCATCGCCAAGCGCGTATTTAGTCCCGATGTGCGCGAGGTGCTATTCGCCAAGCGCATTCTCGAGTCGATGCCCGATGGCACCGGAGTAGCGATGATCGACGGCAAGATGCAAGACGATGCCACCTGGAAGCAGGCCAAGGTCATGGTGGACCTCGCTCGCTTGGTTGCACGCGAGGATCCGAACCTTGCTGCCGCATACGGACTTTGAGGAGCAACGTCTTCATGAGCGGCAAGACGAGTCCCGGTAATTTCTTTGAAGACTTTTGCGTCGGGCAGCGGCTGCCCCACGCGCCCCCACGCACCGTAACGACGGGCGAGGTGGCGTTGTACACGGCCTTGTTCGGATCGCGGTTTACGATTTCCTCGTCCGACCCGTTCGCCAGAGCGCTGGGTTTGCCCGCGGCGCCGTTGGAGTCGATGCTGGTTTTTCACGTGATATTCGGCCGTACCGTTGCGGATATTTCGCGTAACGCCATTGCCAACCTCGGCTATGCGGGAGTGCGGTTCGGTATGCCGGTCTACCCCGGGGATACTTTGCAGGCAGATTCCGTGGTGATCGGGCTCAAGCAAAACACCGATGGCAAGACCGGAGTCGTCTATGTGCACTCCACCGGTACCAACCAGCGCGGCGAGATCGTGCCCGACTTCCGCCGTTGGGTGATGGTGAACAAGCGTGATCGCACGCGCCCCGCCCCGGAGACCGTCGTTCCGCAACTGCCATCTCGCGTCTTGGCGGTTGATTTTCATGTGCCCATGACTTTGTCGCGCGAGGGGTATGACAGCGCCCGTACCGGCGATCAATTTCTTTGGGACGATTACGCGATTGGTGAGCGGATCGATCATGTCGATGGCATGACGATCGAAGAGGCCGTGCACATGCTCGCCACCAAGCTTTATCAAAATACGGCCAAGGTGCACTTCAACTAGCATGTCGAGCGCGAGGGCAGATTCGGCAAGCGTATTGTCTATGGCGGCCACGTCATCAGTCTTGCGCGCTCTCTATCGTTCTCCGGGCTGGCAAACGCGCTGATGGTGGCGGCTATCCACGGTGGCAGACATGCTGCACCGACTTTCGCAGGTGACACGATTTACGCTTGGTCGGAGGTGCTCGAGTGCGAATCCTTGCCGGGCCGCGCCGATATCGGTGCGCTGCGTTTGCGTACGGTAGCGACCAAAGACCGCTCCTGCAGCAACTTTCCCGGGCAGGAGGGTGGTAGTCAGCTTGACCCCTCGATAGTGCTCGACATCGACTGGTCTGTGCTGATGCCGCGTCGTATTTGATCGGTCAGCGCCTGGCTTACGGGATTGCCGCTATAGCTTGATCTTGATGAGTGAGCTTTTTGTTGATCTTGGTCTGGAGCTACTCGAAGCGGTGTGCAACTTCGTTATTACTCGTGAGTAACTCGCGAGAGCGAATAAAAGCCCTGACGACAAAAATACTCATCTCGACCGCGCGTCTGCTATTGAGCACAGTCGCTGCCAGGATCGCTCCATATTCGGTGAAAGCAGTTGGCGGAAATCGAGGATCTCTATGTTTCTGTGAACCGGTCACACTTTGTGACCGGTTCAAGTCGTCGACTTCCGTCTGTGCCAGTCGAAATCTGAAGTCTTCGGGAAAACGCGCATCGTTTCGCTTTACCGCCTGATTGAGTACTTTGGTAGGTACTCCGTAAAGTGCGGCGAGGTCCGAGTCCAGAATCACGCGCTGGCCTCTGAGCAACCTGATGTTATTCAGTATCCCGTCGCCGGGGCCAGGTTGTACTCGTAACTTGGATACTGCGGACTTTGTTTTTTATTCATTACCCCACGGTAACGATGGTTGCGTACAGGTCCAGCAGAAAACGCACTGTGATAGCAAAGATTCTCGGGCAGGGCGTGGCGCGCACGCGATCTCAGCGCAACCTCGTAAGACCCGGCAAGCGGTCATAAACCGCGTCAAAACTCAGCATATTTTCGATATTCTGTCGTTGCATGGTGGCGACGTGCAGCGCGGCGCGTACAGGTAGCGTCGGGTACTGCAATACGAGTTGCTTCGCGCGCTCCACGGTCTCGCGATCGACCGCGATCACTTCATCCACCACACCCAGTAGCGCATCCATGGCCGTTTGGATGCCGCCACGACGTTCGATGGCGGTATATCGATGCAGGATTTCGACGAGCACCTCGGAGTCGGTAACGAGTCGCACACGCTGGGTCACGAGGGCCTCGAGTCGCCGCTGTGCGTCGACCTTGTTCGGATGTGCAGCACCGACGAGATACATGGGTACGTTGGAATCTATGAAAACCATCTTGCGAGCCCCATCACCGCCACGGGCGCCTCAATAACTGCGCTCGACTTCACTCGTCAGCCGCTCGATGGGGCCGGTCGGCGCGCTATGGCGAACGGCGGCGCGGATCGCCGCGAGTTTGCGGTCGATATCCGCCGTGGACGCTTCGCGTCGCGCCGCAGCCAAGGTCTGCCGGACCCATTCCGCGACCGTCATGCCGCGACTCGCGGCTGCGGCCTGCAGGGCGGCGTATTCGGTATCGTCGAACAGAACCTGCAGGCGCTTTGTCATATAGTGAGTGTGATTGACTCATTACCATGAGTCAACTGATCACCAATGCTTTTGGACAGCGGTATCAGGTGGTTATAGTCGCCGCCGGGGGAAGTTCGGAGATCATGATGACCAATACGACCGTCCAAGCCGCGGCAGCTCGACTCACCCGCCCCGATAAACAGGGCCTCTACGACCCCGTCAACGAACGCGATGCCTGTGGATTCGGCTTTGTCGTCGATATCGAGGGGCGAAAGTCCAACAAGGTTCTGCGTAACGCGATCGAGGTTCTGAAAAACCTCGACCACCGGGGCGCCTGCGGCTGCGAGGTCAATACCGGCGATGGTGCGGGCGTGCTGATGCAGATGCCGCACGCCTTCCTCAAAGACGCCGCCAAGAAGTCACACATCACCCTGCCCGAGCCCGGTGAGTACGCCTGCGGACTGATCTTCATGCCGCGCAATGCCACGCAGCGTCGGCGTATCGAAGAAATCTTTGCCCGCGTGGTGCAGTCGGAAGGGCAGATCTATCTCGGTGGGCGCACCGTGCCCACCGACAACTCCATGCTCGGCGAAACGGCGCGCGTCAGCGAGCCCTTCATGCGCCAAGTTTTCGTGCAGCGCGGTCCCGACACGCCCGATGCCGATGCCTTCGAGCGCAAGCTCTATGTCATTCGCAAGCGCGCCTACAATGAAATCCGTGTATCGACGATCGGCGGTGCCGAGTACTGGTACGTCGCGAGCCTTTCGCACAAGACGCTGGTCTACAAGGGAATGCTGCTGACCATGCAGCTCGATCAATATTTTCCTGATCTCCGCAATCCCTTGATCGAGACTTCGGTCGCCCTCGTGCACTCGCGCTTTTCGACTAACACATTCCCGAGCTGGGATCGTGCTCATCCATATCGTTATATCGCCCACAACGGCGAGATCAATACGCTACGCGGCAACATCAATTGGATGCGCGCACGCGAGGCCTTGCTCGAATCGCAGCTCCTTGGTGACGACACGCGCAAGCTCGCGCCCATCGTCAACGTCAATGGCAGCGACTCGTCAATGTTCGATAATGTCCTCGAACTCATGGTGCTCGCAGGGCGCTCGCTGCCGCACGCCATGATGATGATGATTCCGGAGCCTTGGTCGAAGCACGAATCCATGGATCCGGCGCGTCGTGCGTTCTATCAGTTTCACTCATCGCTGATGGAACCCTGGGACGGGCCGGCCGCCATTGCCTTTACCGACGGCATGCGCATCGGTGCGGTACTCGATCGCAACGGCCTGCGCCCGGGTCGTTACTACGTCACCAAGGACGGCATGGTCGTAGTGGCCTCGGAGGCCGGTGTACTCGAATTTCCCCCGGAGCAAATCGAGCGTAAGGGTCGTCTGCAACCCGGGCGCATGTTCCTTGTCGATACCGAGCAGGGCCGTATCGTCGAAGACGAAGAAATCAAACGTTCGGTCTGCAACGAATGGCCCTATGCCGAATGGCTCGGCGAGCATCTCGTGCATCTCAAAGAACTGCCGCCGGCACCGCAATTGCCGGCGCCCGAGCCGGACCTTCTGCTCGCGCGCCAGATCGCTTTCGGCTACAGCTTCGAAGATCAAAGAATATTGATGGCACCAATGGCCCGTGACAGCGTCGAGGCCGTCGGCTCGATGGGCAACGATACGCCGCTGGCTGTGCTGTCGAAGCGACCGCGGCTGGTCTACGACTACTTCAAGCAACTCTTTGCGCAGGTGACGAACCCGCCCATCGACAGTATCCGCGAAGAAATCATCACCTCTTCGGATGTCTGGCTGGGCTCCGAGGGCAATCTGCTCGACCCCAAGCCGACCGACTGTCGGCGCATCGAACTGAAAGCGCCCGTCGTCACCAACGAAGAATTCGCGAAGATCCGCCGCGTCGCTCTGCCCGGACTCAAGGTCGGGACGGTTTCACTGCTATTCCGCGCGGCGCGTGGCGAAGAGGGTCTTGCGAAAGCGATCGAACAGATGCGCGAGGAAGCCCGACGCCTCATCAAAGAGGAAGAGGTCAACATTCTGCTGCTCAGCGATCGTGGCGTGACCCGCGAGATGGCGGCCATTCCCTCGTTGCTCGTCGTATCGTCGTTGCACCACTATCTCATCCGCGAAGGCTTGCGCATGCGGGCCTCGCTCGCCATCGAGACCGGCGAAGCGCGCGAGGTACATCACTTCGCACTGCTGATCGGCTATGGCTGCAGCGTGATCAATCCCTATCTTGCCTTCGAGACGCTCGACGGCATGATCCGCGACAACCTGCTGCCCAATGTCGATCACAAACTCGCCTGCGCCAACTTTGCCAAGGCGGCCACCAAAGGTGTGGTTAAAGTAATGTCGAAGATGGGGATTTCGGCTGTACAGAGTTACCACGGCGCGCAGGTGTTCGAGGCGGTTGGTCTGCGACAGGACGTGATCGACGAATATTTCACTGGCACCGCTTCACGCGTCGGCGGTATCGGCCTCGATACCATCGCCTCCGAAGTATTGATGCGGCATCGCGCGGCGTTCCCGGAGCGCCCCGCGGGCGAGCAGGTGCTGCCGACCGGTGGTCAGTATCAGTGGCGCGCCGACGGCGAATTCCATGTTTTCAACCCGGAAAGCATTCATCGTCTGCAAAAAGCGGTGCGCACCGGTAGCTACGCAACCTTCAAGTCCTATGCGGAGCTGATCGACGACCGAGCCAGAAATCTTTCCACTTTGCGTGGCCTACTCGATTTCAAGAAAGGTGAGTCGATCTCCCTTGACGAGGTCGAGCCGATCGAGAGCATCATGAAGCGCTTCAAGACGGGCGCCATGAGCTATGGCTCCATCAGCAAAGAGGCACACGAGACGCTCGCCATTGCGATGAATCGCATCGGTGGCAAGAGTAATACCGGCGAGGGCGGCGAAGACCCCGATCGCTACGTACCGCTGCCGAACGGCGACTCGAAGAATTCTGCGATCAAGCAAGTCGCCTCGGGCAGGTTTGGCGTGACCAGCGAATACCTCGTTCAGGCCAAAGAAATTCAGATCAAGATGGCGCAGGGGGCGAAGCCCGGCGAGGGTGGGCAGCTGCCCGGTACCAAGGTTTATCCGTGGATCGCCAAGGCCAGGCACACCACGCCTGGCGTTGGCCTGATCTCGCCGCCACCGCATCACGACATCTATTCGATCGAGGATATTGCCCAGCTTATCCACGATCTTAAAAATTCGAATCGCGCAGCACGTATCAGCGTCAAGCTCGTG